>JAJBBD010000025.1 GCA_020532355.1 Candidatus Cloacimonadota bacterium
AACGCTTGAATGTTAAATGAGGTTTGCACCATCCGCAAGGAGACACGATGAGTTTGTTAGAAGTAATACCGGAGGGTATTCTTAAGCGGATTGCGGTATTAATTCCGCTAGTGCTTACCGTATTTACTAGTTTCTGTGTTGAAACTAAAAATCGTTTTAGTGCATATCTACACAATGAATCAGAACTATATACGACAGGAATGCAGTGGGCAATGGATTTTGCTGTGGAAGAAGATATTGGGGCTGTGAATTTTAGCGGACAATACAGCCAGCATTCTCATTTTATAAGCAGATGGCATCAGCAAGATCATAGTATTTCGATGTATTCCAAACCATATCGTTGGTGGTTACGGATGCAGATTCCTCAAAGTGAACTAAGAGCTGGATTGCAGCAGATAAACTTTGGCTCTGCCCAAATTCTGCGTCCCCTTAAGTGGTTTGATAGCCTAGATCCTCAAGACCCTTTAAAATTAAGTGGCGCAGTTGAAGCCTTGTTGATAAGACATCACTGGTTGAATAATGCCAATTTCTGGTTGTGGGCTATGATGGGTGAGGAAGAATTAAAGGGCAACGAATTGCTATGCAGTAAGCAAGAGGCTTTAGAGTTTGGGGGTAGGGTTCAATATCCGGTTCTGTGGGGCGATACTGCATTGAGCTTTCATTACCGGCCATTACTATGGGGAAAAGAATACCGAATGGGCTTAGATTTAAGAATGGATGACGTAATAGGGGCTTGGCTGGAATTGAACGCTTCATACTATAAGGCTGTGCCCAATTTTCCCACATATCAAACGGCCATAACTCTGGGGGGAGATTATGTGCTGGATTGGCAGAATGGCATAGCCATCACGATGGAAAACATGCTGCTTGCCTCAGCACAAAACGAATTATATAGTGCTCAATCTCAGAACTGGGTAAGCACTTTGATGCTCAACTATCCCTTATCTATAATCGATACAATATCGCTTTTGGCATTAGCAGAATGGCAAACGGAAAACCATAGTATGAGCCTTGCCTGGCTAAGAGAGTATGACTACCTTTCGCTACATTTTTTACTGGTAAATTCAAAAGAAACAGATTTTGGGGCAAGACTGATGCTTAGCATGAATCTATGAACTATTGGGGAATATATGAAAGAAGTAATAGCACAGATAAAAGATCTTAGCAAATCCTTTCCCACGGGAGAGGGTGAATTTTGGGCACTTAAAAGCATTTCTTTAGAATTCAATCGGGGCGAGTTCAGCGGCTTTGTTGGTCCCAGTGGCAGTGGGAAAACTACTCTTCTAAATATTTTGGGCTCTCTGGATACACCTACAAAAGGGGAAGTGGAAGTTCTGGGGAATAAGATTCACCAACTCAATCAATCGGATGCAGCACAATTACGATCTAAACATATTGGCTTTATTTTCCAAACTTATAACCTACTGCCGGTCTATAATGTATATGAAAATGTGGAATTTCCCTTATTGCTCATCAAGATGGATGCGGCCAAAAGAAAGAAAATGGTTAAGGATGCCATTGCTTGGGTGGGGCTTACGGACAAGATAAAAAGCCGCCCCAATCAGCTTTCTGGGGGGCAGTGTCAGCGTGTAGCAATAGCGCGGGCAATGGTAAAAAAGCCGGAACTGGTTTTGGCAGATGAACCCACGGCAAACTTGGATACTGAAAACTCATTTAACATTTTGGATACAATGCTCAAGCTTAATAAAGAGCTAAATACTACTTTTATCTTTAGTACCCACGATCCCAAAGTAATTGAATATCTTAAGCGCATCATCAGACTTATTGATGGAGAGGTGGCAAGCGATGATCTTGCGTCTGGCAGTTAAGAATATTCTGCATAATGGCTGGCGGAGCCTCATTAATATTGTAGTGATTAGCATCGTGCTAATCGTTATGGTGTGGACTCAGGCAATGTATTACAGTTGGATACGCCTGGCAGAGATTCAACAAACAGATTGGGAATATGGCAAAGGTCTGTTACGAGTTAAAACTTACGATCCTTACGATCCGCTAACTTTTGATGAGAGCTATGCTCCAATTCCCCAAGAGCTGCAAAACGCTATAGATCAAGAAGAGATTGCACCTATTTTAATGGCACCGGCAACGATATATCCGCAGGGACGCATGCTCTCTGCCATCATCAAGGGGATACCTCAGCAACAGAGTGTTTTGGTATTTCCTTCGGGTAAACTAAGCGCTCAGCAAAAAGATATTGTGCCCGTATTGATTGGAAAAGCTATGGCAAAAAGCTCAAGACTCAGCCAAGGCGATATCTTTACCATCAGAGTGCGAGATATTAACGGGGCTTACAATGCGATAGATGCAATTGTGGAAGAGGTTTTGCCAATTCCAGCTCCTACTGCTGATATTGGAACCATTTGGGTGAATTTAGATTTACTGCAAGAGATAAGGGAAGCGCCCAATACTGCCAGTTATTTTGTATTAGGAAGCTCTAAATATCAGAATTTTGAGAGCTCGGATTTTCGTTTTATCGATAAAGACGAGTATTTTGCCGATCTGTATCAGATGTTGGAAAATGAGCGTTTCCAACAAGTGTTGATGTATGCGTTGCTGGTATTTTTGGCGATGATAGCCATTTTCGATACTCAAGCTTTGGCGGTATTTAAACGGCGCAAAGAGATTGGTACTTTGGCTGCTTTGGGCTTTACTAAAGCCAAGATTGTGCTGCTTTTTACTTTGGAGGGTACAATCTACACTGTCTGCGCCATTTTAGCTACGCCCATTCTTGGTTTTCCGCTGTTTTATTATTTTGCCACCTCCGGTTTTCCTATTTTGGAGGGTTACGATGAGTTTGGTTTACCCGGATTTACAGAGCCTATCAAGTTTCTATATCCTATCGATGAGATATTGATGGTATTCTTTGTGATTTTGATCTTTACGGTATTTGTAAGCTGGTTGCCAACGCGTAAAATCGCCAAAATGAATCCTGTTGATGCCCTGCGGGGAAAGGTAAACTAAAGATGCTTAAGTTCTTGATAAAAGGAATTATGCGAGATCGCCATCGTTGGCTTTTCCCCATCTTGATTGTGATGTTCGCTGTGGCTCTGCTTATCTTTGGTTTTTCCTTCTTGGAGGGTTTTAAGATGAGTTACATACAACAGACCTCCAGATTCAATAGCGGTCATATGAAGGTTGTAAGTAGGGCTTATGCAGAAATGCTGGATATCAAGCCATACGATCTGGCATTGCTAGATGTATCGGAAGATTTATATGAGTGGAAAGAACAATATCCACAATTAGATTGGGTTGAACGCATCAACTTTGGAGCCTTGCTGGATGTTCCCGATAACGATGGGAATACAAAAATCCAAAGCGAAATAGTAGGTTTTGCCATCGATTTGTTAGGCTCGGAAGAAGAGATCAACCGCATGCAGTTAAAAAATGGTTTAAAGCGGGGTAAATTACCTCAAGATGCAAGTGAGATCCTAATTAGTTTGGCAGCCGCAGAGAAGATGGAACTGAAAGTGGGGGATAAGGTTACGTTGATGGGGGCTACAGTGTTTGGGGCAATGAGTATGCGTAATTTTCAGATTTCGGGGATGGTAGAATTTGGAGTGTTATCTTTGGATAGAGGGGCTATAGTAGCAGATCTATCGGCAATACGCGAGATGCTGGATATGCAAGATGCAGCGGGAGAGATTCTCTGTTTCTTTAAAGATGGAGAGTATAATCTGAGAGATGCTACCAAGATTGCTAATCACTTCAACGGCAAATATAGCAATAAAGAAGAGGAATTCTCGCCGCAGATGCTGAGACTTAACGATCAAGGCAACTTGGGTCCCATTCTAAGGATGTTCGACTATTCCCTGGTGTGGATGTCCTTAGGCTTCATAATGGTAATGGCAATAGTGCTTTGGAATGCGGGGTTATTGAATGGAATAAGACGCTATGGTGAGTTTGGATTGCGTCTTGCCATTGGCGAAAGTAAACGCATGGTATATACTTCTTTGCTTTCAGAAGCTTTGATAGTGGGCATTGCAGGGGGAGTATTAGGGGTAATAATCGGCTCGGGGATAAGCATATACTTTAATATTCATGGCATGGATATGAGCGTGTACAACCGCAGTTCTAACATGATGACAGAAAACATTTTATATACATCTCTAACCGTTAAAGCGATAATTGCAAGTTTTATTCCCGGCTTGGTTTCAACCTTTTTGGGGGCGGCACTTGCCGGGATTGCCATCTTTAAACGTGAAACATCACAACTATTTAAGGAGCTGGAAACATGAAGAGTTTATTATCGGCATTATGTATGTTGCTAATACTGCCCCTCTATGGGCAAGCGCCTTCTGCCGAGCAAATTATCCAGGCAGTAGACGCAAACATGATATCGCAAACGTCAAAATCCCGCACACGTATGGTTGTTCATTCGCGCCGTGCTACTCGCACAATGGAAGCTATCAACTACTCCAGAGGCAACAATATGTTTTTCAGCGAATACCTTTCTCCTCCACGGGAAAAGGGAACAAAGATGTTAAAACTGGATGAAGATCTGTGGATCTACGATCCCGGTACAGACCGCAGTATTCAAATCTCTGGCAATATGCTCAAACAATCGGTGATGGGTAGCGACCTTTCCTATGAGGACATGATGGAGGAAACCCATCTTCTGGATAGTTATAATGCAGAGCTAAGCGGTGATATTCAGTATGAGGGCAGAGATTGTTGGATCTTGGAATTGAATGCAAAAAACACTGATGTTAGCTATTATAAACGTAAAGCATATATAGATAAACAGAGATATGTGTGCCTCTATGAAGAATGGTTTGCAAAAAGCGGAAAGCTGCTTAAAACCGTGAAAGCATCCGATGTGCAGCGCATCGATAACAGATGGTATCCCACTAAATATGTGTTTAAAGACGAACTGAAGCAAGGCTCTGGTACAGAATACTATCTCGAAGAAATTCAGCTTGATCTTGATCTTCCCGCACATGTATTCACCAAAGCAATGCTAAAAAAATGATTGCCATCATCGGAGGAGGTGCAGCCGGCTTAGGCGCTGCCATAGCATGTGGGGAAAGAGCAATTGTTTGGGAACGAAACAAAATAGCAGGCAAAAAACTACTGCTTTCAGGAGCGGGACAGTGTAACTTTACAAATGCCAATAATCGTGAAGATTTCTTGGCTGCTTTAACAGAATTCCGCAATTGGCTAAAACCAGCGTTTTATTCTTTTGATAACATGTCTTTCATCAAGCTGTTAGAGGAATTTGGCTGTCCAGTATATATTAGAGAAGATAGAAAAGTGTTTCCTCAAAGCTTAAAAGCTTCCGATGTTCGAGACACCCTGTATAATATTGCCCGCCAAAGGGGTGCTAAGTTTATGTGGGATAGCAAGATTGAGTATATTGAAGAGAAAGAAGGACTGTTCTATCTAAACACTAATTCTGGCGCCAAGATCAGAGCCCAAAAAGTTATTATCGCAGCAGGAGGTGCGGCGTGGAGTGTCACCGGTAGCGATGGCAGCTCGTACAGATTGGCATCAGCTTTGGGGCATAAGATCCACGATCCCAAACCGGCACTTGCACGTATAGAGATTGAGGATTATGCTCCATTTATTTGTTGCGCTGGATTGTCGCTTAAAGCTGGGCTTCAATTGGCTAAGCGAAGTATCTGGGGTGAGCTGCTCTTTACCCATAACGGCTTAAGCGGTCCTTTGATTTTGGATAACAGCCGGAAGCTGCACGCAGGAGAGATTATCCAGATCAGAATATGTGATTGCCACGATTTTTTGAACTTAATACAAAAACACCCCAAACGTAAGGTAAGCAAGCTCTTACAAGAATACCGTTTGCCGCAGCGTTTAACTGAAACAATCATGAAAAACATGCAAATTAGCTCGGATCTTATTGCCGCAGAATTAAGTGCCAGCAAGCGCAAACAATTATTAGCCACCCTTAAGAATCATCCTTTTAAGATTAAGGCCATTGAAGGCTTATGTAGTTCAATGTCCGATTGGGGAGGAGTAGATTTGAAAGAAGTGGATTCTAAAACTATGCAATCCCGCATATTAAAGAACGTGTTTTTTGCAGGTGAAAGTCTTGCTTATAGTCTTCCCAGTGGAGGATACAGTATTCAGATGGCAGTAAGCACAGGGTATCTGGCAGGCATAAATGCAGTGAATAGTATTTGATATTTGATGCTATATGAGTTATCCTGTAATTATCTACGCCAAATGAGGAGTTAATGTGATACAACTTGAGAAATTTACGTTAAAAGTAATGATTGAGCAAACCATTGCCAACCATCCCAGCCGCCCCGCTCTTTCTATGGTAGATGGCAAACCCATTAGCTATGAGCAGCTTGGGGAGCAGATTAACGACGTGATTGTGATGCTTAAAGATTATGGAATTCAGAAAGGGGACAAAGTGGCTCTGCTTTCACAAAATCTTCCCAATTGGGGTGTTGCCTATTTAGCAATTGCTTCAATGGGTGCAATTGTAGTTCCTATCTTAGTAGATTTCCATCTTAATGAAATCCATCAAATCCTTCGCCATAGTGGTGCCAAAGCTGTGTTTGTCTCTAATATACATTACGAAAAAATTGGTTATAGCGATTTGGATCCCTCACCTATGATGTTTCTGATGGATAACCTAACACCTATAGAACCAAATATGAGTAAAGACAAGCTTGGTGAATTTATCCAAGAACGTAAAAGTGCGTGGAAGAAATTTCGCAACAAAGCTTTAGAATCGGTCGGACTGGTAGATAGTGAACCTGCAGAAGATGAAATTGCCGCCATTATCTATACCTCCGGTACTACGGGTAGCTCCAAAGGCGTTATGCTAACGCATCGTAATTTAGTAATGGACGCATGGCTTACTTTGCATATCCAAAATGTGGATGAACACGATCGGCTGATCTCAATTTTGCCACTATCACATACCTACGAATGCACTATCGGCTTCATTATTCCTATGATGACAGGCGCCTGTGTTTACTATTTGGACAAACCGCCTACGGCGCGCATCCTCATCCCCGCCATGCAAAAGATAAAACCTACCATGATCCTTACCGTACCCCTCATCATTGAAAAGATCTTTAAACTGCAAATCTATCCTCAGCTTACCAAAAACCTGCTGATGCGCGAGCTGTACAAACTTGTGCCAACACGCAAAGCACTGCACAAACTAGCCGGCAAGAAGTTGATGAAAACCTTTGGGGGAGCCTTGCATTTCTTTGGCATTGGCGGTGCTCTGCTTTCGCATGATGTAGAGCGATTTCTTAGTGATGCTTCATTTCCCTATGCCATCGGCTATGGGCTTACCGAAACCTCGCCCCTAATTGCCGGAAGTAGCCCCGCTGCCGCAAAGTTCCGTTCTACCGGAACTGTTCTGCCTCAGCTTGAAGTGCGCATCGCAAATCCCGATCCCAAAACTAAAGTGGGCGAAATTCAGGTGAAAGGACCCACCATTATGAAAGGTTATTACAAAGATAAACAGCGCACTGATGAAGCCTTTACCGATGATGGATTCTTTAAAACCGGAGATCTGGGCGTGCTTAATAAGAAAAATTATCTCTATATAAAGGGCAGAATCAAGAACGTGATTATTGGCCCCAATGGCGATAATATCTATGCCGAGGAAATCGAAGCCAAGCTTAATGAAGCAGAAAGCGTTTTAGAATCTATGGTCTATGAGAGCGGAGGTAATATCATTGCCAGAGTGTTCTTGAACTACGAGATCCTGGATGCTCACTACAATCTCAGCAAAATGGGAAGCGTCCAAGCCGAAAAATCGATCGAGAAACACCTTCTGGAACTCAGAACGCACCTTAATGCAAACGTTGCATCTTTTTCTAAGCTACATAAAATCATTGAACAAAAAGAGCCGTTTGAAAAGACACCCACTCAAAAGATAAAACGCTTCCTCTATCAATAGGAGACCTCTATGACAATTCAAAGTGTTTTTGAACAACTTGCGCGCTTTGCACCAACAGCCTTAGCTCAGGATTGGGATAATGTTGGTCTTCTGGTGGGAGATCCCTCGCGAAAGGTAAAGCGGATTCTCATCAGCCTCGATGCCAGCGCAAATGCAGTAGATTTTGCCCTTAAAACAAAATGTAACCTGATTGTTAGCCATCATCCCCTTATCTTTCATCCACTTAGAACCATTACCCATCCCACCGTTCTAAAGATGGTAGAAAAAAAGATCGGACTCATTAGTATGCACACCAATTTTGATTCTGCCATTGGAGGCGTTAATCATGCTTTGGCAGATGCCTTGGAGATGGAAGTTGTGGAGAGTTTGGGCATTGGAGAATCTCGCGATATCGGGCTTGTATGCTCGTATAAGAAATCTTACTGCCTGTCCGAGATAGCCCAATATGTGCGCCAAAGGCTTGATGCATCCGGCTTGCGCCTTTGGACAGCAGGGTGGAACGAAAACCGTGAAATCCGACGCATCGCAATTTGTGGAGGCTCCGGTGGCTCGATGTTGACTCTCGCAGAGCAAAAAGCAGATCTGCTGATTACCGGCGATATATCTTACCATAGTTTTTTGGATAGCAGCATTCCCATCATCGATGCCGGGCATTTCTACACAGAGTATCCAGCCTTAAAGATTTTACAAGATTATCTGATTCCTACAGGATTGCCCAC
>JAJBBD010000026.1 GCA_020532355.1 Candidatus Cloacimonadota bacterium
AAGATGCAAGAGCACGTTTTGCTGTTTACTGGGTGTGGCGGAGCGGGAAAAAGCCTTCATCAAAAGGTCTAAATAGATATTTTTAAACTCGGGTAGGGGATATTGTTTTATCTCTGCCACCAATTTGCCCATTTGGCGGTAATGAACTGGACTGTGTGCCATTAGGAGGTATTTGTGGATAGTATGAAATCTAAGCAACTTGCCGGGATTAAGGCCGGAATCCAAAAGTGTATGCCAGCGGTGCATTACAAAAACACGCTCGATAAAATTCTCCCTTAAAGCTGCATCGTGCAGCCGACCCTCTTCTTCTATGGGTAACAAAGGAAAGGCTTTCATTAGTTCTTTGGCAAAGATGCCAATACCGGTTTTACCGGCAGCGCCTCCGTGGGGAGGATATACCTTTACGCGCTCCATTCCGCATGAGGGAGATTTACTCTTTAGGATATACCCGCAAAGCTTGATTTGTTTGAATCTTTCTATGGCGGTAATACTCCAATTTTGCATTTGTTGGGTATAATCAATACTGGTTTTGTTGCTTATCATGCGATAGTCGTCTTTAGAGCCTTTCAAATTGAGAGCTTCACGAGGAATGGGCATGCCACATTCGTGTTCTGGACACAGATGGATGTACTCTGCAAATTTGCCCAGAATATCCACAACCCAAGAATCGTATTTGTGTCCGCCGTCATAACGCACTTCATGCCCCAAAAGGCAGGCAGATACACCCAGTATTAGCTTATCGGTCATAATAACAAATCCTAATCCTATTATTTCTATTTATTGGGAAGGGTAATCCGGCTTTCTCCAGCTTCACAATAGCGGTTTAAATTTAAGAGAATGGGGATGGATTCGGCAAGGTGAATCAAGCAATTACCCTTACCCGTAATTAGGGCAATCACATTGCCGCTTTTCATTTCGGAATCTGGAATGCGGCTGAGGTTTTGCGCTTGGAAAGTAAAGCGGATTTTGGGCTGGGGCACCACCAGGTCGTCGCCCTGCCAAAAAGCTCCGGTAACGGGACAGCGAAGCTCTACTTGATCCATAAAACCTTTATGAATGGTAATTTGTCTTAAACCATTACTTACTTTTAGATCTCTAACCCTACCGGTGATTGGGCTATATATGTTATCTTTTTCAGGCTTTATGATGCGGTTTTTGAAGCGATGACGACTGGCCACAATTAGGAACCAGATTAAGCCAAGAATGCTTAAGGAACCAAAAATATAGCTATGTTTAAATACCAATCCCAAAGAGAAAGATACTGCAATTAGCACCATTGGAATAGCCTGAGCACGGTATTGCATACTCTTGATCTGTCGAATAACGACAGGCTCTGAGAGCAGGTATTTGCTCATTTAGTGGTGCGAATCCAAGTATCCGTTCTTCCGGCAAGAGCAATGCCGATAAATCCGCGTAACGAGAGAGTGTTATTGTTTACAAGCTCTGCTTTTGCAGAGTAAGTTTTGCCACTCTTGGGATCATAGATTTTGCCTTTGCTGTATTTGTTATTACCGTTATACTTCAATCCAGTAAGTACTTCCAATCCAATCAGAGGTCTTTTACGGAGTTTGTTATCCGGGTTTTTAGAGTCTGTTTTGGCCTTTTCATTGGCGTCGTTGGGTTCGCGCAGCCAAACAATCTTGCCGGAGAAACTGCCATCTTCCAATCGAATAATCTCTATTTTACTGCTTTTTTCGCCGTTGTACCAAACCCCATTGATACGTTCTGCCACTTGGGCAAATGCAGGTATTGCAAGGCAAATGATTAATATTGTAAACAGGATGTGTTTCATGGTAACCTCCATGCATTAGAGGATGCCGCAACGTCGCATGATGTACTCTACATTTTTGAGATAGCGATCGTAGCTAAAAATAGCTTCTATCTCTTTGCGACCTAAGGCATCACAGATTTCGTTGTGGGCGAGGATGAGAGTTTTAAAATCTTCCCCGCTGTTTATGGATTTCATAGCTTCTTTCTGCACCAGAGCATAGGCGTGTTCGCGGGTCATACCGCTGTTGGTTAAATGTAATAGTAAGGCTTGAGAGAAAACCAAGCCCTTGGTAAGCTCAATGTTTTTCATCATGTTTTCGGGATAAACCGTCAAGTTTTCAATCATGGTGGCGCATTTAACTAACATATAATGAGCAAGAATACAGCTATCGGGCAAAATAATGCGCTCCACGCTGGAATGAGAGATATCGCGCTCGTGCCATAAAGCGTTGTTTTCCATGGCGGCATTGGCATTGGCGCGTAGTATGCGGGCTAAACCACAAAGCTGCTCGCTAAGGATAGGATTTCTTTTGTGAGGCATGGCCGAGCTGCCTTTCTGCTTGTCGCTAAAGTTCTCTTCCGCCTCTTTTACTTCAGTACGCTGCAGATGCCTAATCTCCAGAGCGATCTTTTCTAAGGTGGAAGCTATTTGACTTAAAACAAAAAGAAACTGGGCATGACGATCCCTCTGAATAACCTGAGTGGATATCTTTACGGGCTTCAATTCCAAATGCTTGCATGCGCGCTCTTCAACCGCTGGATCTAAATGGGCATAGTTTCCCACCGCTCCGGACATCTGCCCCACTCCAATAATATTGATAGCCTCTTCCAAACGGCTAATATTGCGCTGAGTCTCATCGTACCAAAGGGCATATTTAAGTCCAAAAGAAGTTGGTTCGGCATGAATGCCATGACTTCTGCCCATACAAAGAGTGTTCTTATACTCACGTGCCTTCAGTTTGAGGTTTTCGGCTAAACGATGCAACTGAGAAAGAATAAGCTCTCCCGCTTGCTTGAGTTGTAGTGCAGTTGCAGTATCCAATACGTCGGAGGAAGTCATGCCATAATGAATCCACCGGGATGCTTTACCAACGTACTCTGCAACATTGGTAAGAAAGGCTATTACGTCGTGCCGCGTGCTTTCTTCTATCTCGGCAATGCGCTGAATATCAAAATCCGCCTTGTCGCAAATCTCATGGTAGTCTGCAGCGGGAATAATTCCTAACTCATACATCGCCCTTGCAGCGGCTAATTCTACATCTAGCCAGCAACGGTAGCGGTTTTCCAGATTCCAGATGCGCTCCATTTCGGGCAGAGTGTAGCGCACTATCATCTAATCCCCCAAAAAAGCTTTGAGAAGTTCCATTGTGCCGCCCTGATTGAGGATATCCATAATGTTCAGATTTCTATTTTCATTCTTGGGTAACACAGTAATCTGAGGGCGTTCATAATCTACACCGTCAAAGATGAACTTGGCAGATATTCCCTTGGGTGAACTAAAAGATATTTCGTCTATATCACCTTTGCGGGTGTAAGTGTTATCGATGCGGAAGCTGGAGGGTTTGTCCACAATAGATTCTATCTTATAATCGCTACTGAAGTTGATCTGTAGGCTATCTCGGATAATGGCTTTATTGGCAATGATTTCCTCGCCATAGCGGCTAACGACATTATCGGCAGAAGAAAAGAAAGATAATGCCCCCAAAGGTAGATTATCGCCAAGATTAACTGCTTCCAATAAAGGCACAAGAGGAGATTTTAGAGAAAAATATTCGCCTAAATACATGCTGATGAGTGGGGATCCTGTTGCCCCTAAGAGACCACCCTCAACAACATCCATGCGCATTTCATCTAAACTTTTAGCAATAGCAAAGGGTTTGCGCATACTAAAGCCAAAAACAGAAATCTCCACTATGCCAGAACCAGAGAAGCTTTCCCACTTCCTTAGTTCTTGCTTAAGTTTCGCTTCTTCGCTAAGCTTCAAATTATGGGCACATCCGGCTAATAAAACCACGATAAGTGCAAGGATCACAAAACTAAAGCGCTTCATCTTTCCTCCTGTATATATACCAGAATCCAATGCCTGAGGCTATTACCATCAAGAGCGAAAGAAACTGACCTATACTCATTATACCAAAGATGAAGCCAAAATCCTCATAAAAACTTATATCATCTGGCACTCTTACAAACTCAATGAGAAACCTTAATACGCCATAACCGCCGATAAATGCCCAGAAACCTGTACCATGCTTAAGCTTTTTACCCAACAAATACCAAGTGAATAATCCTAGAAGTACACCTTCGGCAAGCATCTCATATAGCTGAGTGGGATGTCTGGGTAAATCTCCCGCACCCGGAAACACAATTCCCCAAGGCAATGTAGTTACTGTTCCCCAAAGCTCTGCATTGATAAAGTTTCCCAAACGCCCCAAACCTAGCCCAATGGATACCAACGGCATGGCAGGATCTGCCAGCTCATAAAAAGAATACTTATGTTTCTTGCAGAAGATAAGTCCGGCAATTATAACACCCAGAGCTCCGCCATGAAAACTCATTCCTCCTTCCCAAACAGCAAATACCATAAGCGGGTTTTGTACATAGTAAAGGAAGTTATAGAACAACACATAGCCTATACGCCCACCCAAGATTACGCCCAGCATCACATAAAAGATAATAGATTCGTACTTCTCACGGTTCATTTCGATGCCTCGGCGGCGTAGTAGCGGTTTGTATAAGAAGTATGCCGCCACAAAGCTTAACACGTAAAAAAGCCCGTACCAGCGGATATGAAAATCTAATCCAAGAAGCGAAAACTTGGCAATCTCCGGGTTAATATCGGGAAATCTAAGCATGCCTTTATCTCTTTGTGAACTGATCCAAACGGCGAATGATAAGCTCTACAGCTTCGTCGCTGTCACCATCAAACTTTTCCACCTGTTTATCGTGTTTAGGACTGAATATATTCAAAACCTGAGTGGGGGAGCCATTAAGCCCAATTCTATGCTCATCCAAACCCAAATCTTCTGCGGTTAATACCTTTAGTTGTGCATTTTTAGCATTGCGTTTACCCCGCAGAGAGGGAAGGCGAGGAGTATTGATCTCTTTAACCACCGAGATTAGTGCCGGAGTGCACATCTCCACTGTATCAAATCCATTTTCCATCAAGCGTTGAACCCGAATCTTATTCTCGTCGATGGCTTCAACTTTACGCACAAAGCAAGTTTGAGGAATATCCAGATGTGCCGCAATTCCTGGTCCTACTTGTGCCGTATCTCCATCAATAGCCTGCTGTCCGGTAATAATCAGATTGAATTCACCCAAATATTTGATTGCCGCAGCAAGAGTGTAGCTTGTTGCCCAAGTATCGGCGCCGGCAAATTTGCGATCTGAAAGCAGAATGATCTCATCCACTCCCAAAGAAACAGCTTCACGCAGTGTACTTTCTACCTGATTGGGACCCATGCTGATAGCCACAACCGTGCCTCCATGCGCTTCTTTAAGCCGCACAGCTTCTTCCACCGCATAAGCATCGAAGGGATTAAGAATGCTTTCTACTCCCTCGCGCACCAAGGTATTGGTCTGAGGATCGATCTTGATTTCTGTGGTGTTGGGAACTTGTTTGATGCATACTATAAAGCGCACAAGATTCTCCTTTTAGGCAAAGAATTCCCGGATGCTTTGCGCAACATAAGCCTTCATGTCGTCTGTCAGTTCCGGATAGATAGGTATGGATAACACTTGATTTGCCAATCTTTCGGCGATAGGCAGATCTCCCTTTTTATAACCTAAAACACTAAAGCAATCCTGCAGATGTAGTGGTAGCGGATAGTAGATGGCACAACCGATATCTTTCTTCTGCAGATGCGCCATCAGATCGTCTCTGCGCTCTGTAACCAAGGTATATTGATTGTAGATAGTTTTTGCTTGTGGCGCAATTTGCGGAGTTTTAAGCTCTCTAATATTTTGCAATTGAGCATCGTAAAATGCTGCGTTTGCCCGGCGTTTATTGCTCCAATCACTCAACTTTTCCAGTTTAACCAGCAGAATTGCTGCTTGCAGAGTATCCAATCTGCTATTCAAACCTACCCACTGGTGAAAATACTTGGGATTTTCGCCGTGCACACGAAGTTGTCGAAGCCCTGCTGCCAGTTCATCATCATTGGTAAGGCACATTCCGGCATCCCCCATTGCACCGAGGTTTTTGCTGGGGAAAAAAGATAGAGTGCCAATATCACCAAACGA
>JAJBBD010000027.1 GCA_020532355.1 Candidatus Cloacimonadota bacterium
CAGATAAACTCATTGTCATTTGTGCTTCCACCAGAATAGGAAATTGCTGTAGGATTATTAATAGGAGCAACAATGGTGTTAAATAAGCCCCACATACCGAACATGAGGGCATCTGAAGTAAATTGTACTTCCAATTCTGCATCAGTATCATGGTTTGCGTGCCAGGCATACATAGGTTTTCCGGAAACTGGGTCTCTTGCTACTGTAGGATATCCTTCCCCATTTTGAGTAGTAGAAATAGTACCAACATTGGGATTACCGTTCGACTCAATATAGGCATAGTACACACGACGAGTAGCACTGGGAGATTCTTTGCCATGGAAAGTCAGAAAGTAACCTCCACCAGCTTCATCTGGAATTACGCGTATTGGAATGCTATTGTATGAGCCAATCATGTAGTCGTAATGACTAGTAGCCAATGCCATTGGTGCCTGGTAAAAAGAGTAGCTCGGAGCATCACGGTTGGGTAAAACTACCTTTGCCCGTGGATTGGTGTCGATTGGCTTCTCAAAATTGGTGGGAAGCATCTGTTTGGCAAATGCGCCCCCAATTATAAAGGAGAAGCATAGTGCGATCAAAAGAACTTTTTTCATTATTCCTCCATTAATTATCTTATTAATATCTTAATTTGAGTGAAACACGATGAGCACTTTTCAAAAAGCTTTCAGCAAGTAGCCCCATGTCTGTGTATGCATAATCTATATTAAATATTCCAAGGCTCGTAGGAACTTGCCACCCAGCTCCGGCACTGTATCCGGCGGCGTCATAACCAAATTGATAACCTCCCCTTAAGAATAAGTTACCCAATTTATATTCTGTTCCCAAATTCCACGTTTCCATTCTATCTATAACATTGTCTAGTTGAGCCGATACAATCACGTAACTGGTATCTGTTCGCATTAGGTCTCCAGATACTCCCAGAGAAAAGTGTAGGGGAATCTTACTTTCCATTTCAGGGCGATCCTCATCGATTATTCCATCGCCATCGTTATCGAATAGGTCGAATGGGTCTTCATTGACTAAACCATCACCATCATCATCAACTTCATAATGAATATCCGGACCGAAATTTTTCAGCGCCATGCCAATTTTGATGTTTTTATATCCAGTGTTATACATAGAACCTACATCAACAGCATAACTGTTAACACTGTATTCATGAAGGTTTTCGCGCAAATACTTTATACCTACGCCCGCAGAAAACTTATCGGTAAACTGCTGACCATAGACAATGCCCATGGCCATATCACTACATGTAAAGTACTCGCCGGTATGACCAAACGTATCTTCGTCGGTTATCTCCATATCATCCATATGCAACACGGTTCCATATAAAGCTAAGGTAGATACACCATTAGTATAGGTAGCAGCGGCAAATTCCTGCATGATACTCGCAACCCAATTCGTATGCGAGAAAAACACTTGGTTTTGGTATGAAGGTGCTAAACCTGCAGGATTCCAATATACGGAGGAAATGTCATCCGTTACAGCCGTATATGCTTCACCCATTCCAATTGCTCTGGCATCCACGCCAATTTTTAGGAATTGCAAACCTGCAGTTCCCACTTTGCCAAATGGCTTGGCGTAAATTCCCATGGGTATGAGCAATGCTGCAAGGGTGAGGATCAGGATAATTTTTCTTTTCACAGCTCCTCCCTATTTGATAATGACAAACTTGCCGACTTTGATTTTGTCGTTGTTTTTGTTTTCAACACTAAACAGATATACTCCGGGAGCAATAATCTGATTGTTTTTAGATAGTAGATCCCAAGCATGCATGCCGTCAGCAGATAATCCCTGAGTACCATCCTTAGAAATGGTAACAATATCTGTTGATGTGGCACCCTCATGATCCAGAGTCTTCACTAAATCACCGGCCAACGTATATATCCGGATTGTGCAGCGTTTAGGCAAATTAACAAACCACAAGCGGCGACTCTTATCTCCCTTTTCATCATTCGCCAAACGACCATCAAATTTACTACGTCCCAAATACGGATTGGGGATAACTTTGATATCGTCCATCGAATCACGAGCCAAGCTACCGGGAAAGATAATCTTCATATTTGCATCTGCATCGCGCCCAGTTTCTAAAAATGATAGATTCTGGCTTGGTATTCCACGATCATAAGCTGTTACTGCAACGTAGTATTCTACACCTCTTCTGGGATGCCAAATTGTAGATTTGTAATATCTTCTTGCTAAGCGATCTTTTTTGATTTCTTCCCATTGTTCTAGATCTGGATTAGCAGGACCTCCAGCCGGAGGAGCAGGGAGAGCAAAAGTTACTAAGGGTATTGTTTTAGGATCGTATAAAGCATCAAATAGTTCTGGTTTATCTTTAAGATGCTCATGCATAAATATCCGAGCTTTCATTGCCTGACGTTCTTCATTACTAAATGCAGCGTATGCCACATCTATGGAATCTGCTCGGTTTTGTAGTGTTTGCCAGCTGTCATAATCATTTAATTCGGCAGCAGCAGAATACAAGGGCCAACCGTGAAAAGTATCACCTTCCACTGTTTTGTATAGGAAATACTCA
>JAJBBD010000028.1 GCA_020532355.1 Candidatus Cloacimonadota bacterium
GTTGATGCTGTATTGAGCCGTAACGGTTAGATCCTCGGTAACATTAGTAAACGTTTTATCCCAACCGGTAAAGGTGTAGCCGGTCCTTGCAGGAACATCTGGAGCAGTTGCATCCTGGCCATGTTTCACTGTTCTTGAAACTAAAACGGTATCATCCCAATCCTTGAAGGTTACAATATATTTCTTTGCCGCATAAGTCACTTTAACCGTAACGTCTGATTTAATGGAAAAGGTGTATTTGTTATCATCTAAATCGGGTAGCTTATTCACACCATCAATACTAAAGGTATCAATCTCTTTGCCTTCCGGAGGCGTTACCGTGATTTCAACTTCGCTACCAATTTCATAAGTACCGCCGCCGGTTACTCCTCCTTCATGAGCAGTTATATTTACGGTGCAGTCTATTCCTTTAAATTCAACGACGTAGGAGCCAATATAGTCTTTAATGCCGGGCTTAATCGCCAGTTGTATATCTACCTGTTTCCCTTGCAAATCGGACATGTTTAGGTTCATTAATTCTGAAGTATGTTCAAATGGGTTCTCAATATATTCATCATGTCCCAATAGCACGAGTACCAGGCGGGCCCCAGCTTCAAGTCCTCCAAAATAATCACCTTCTAATTCGTAGCAATGGTTGTTATTCAACTTCATCCACGAAACATCTTGGAACATTGCTTCGAATACATCTGTTACCCCACTGCTAACAAAGGCAAACACTTTTTCATAAGGATCGTCAATAAAAAATGTAGCTGTGCGGTTCACATATTCAACTCTTTCGATCCCGGTGTCTTCATAGAGAAGGTCTTCTTTTGCTTCATTAAACCTTCTATCCACATCTTTTAGTACCAACTGCTCAATCTCATTCGTAGCAGCGTTAAGCTTGTTGACATCCGCAGAACTAACTTCCCCTTGTTCTTCTGTTGATAGGTTGTTATAGGCTGCCTCCGCCGCCTCTACATCATCCAAATCATCAAGATTTAGGGTTGACGCATCAGGTAAAGCAGCAATTAGTATTTCAACGCAGGTGACTGCTGTCGGCTCCCATTTGGCGTAAAGGGTAGTGTCGGCCTTTACTTGATCGCTGGCAAATATCCACTCATTGTTCAGGTCAGCTTCCTTGAACCAGCCAGCAAAACTGTAGCCTTGCTTTTCAGGTGCCGTCGGCTCTGTGATGGTAGCCTCGTAACGGACGTTTCCAATGGAAGCAACATCGTCGCCGCCATTGGACTCAAAATTCACGGTGAAGGTATCCCGGTCATAATAGAGCCTCAGCACTAAACCACCATCGGCTGCAATAGCGCCACTGGCAATCCGGCTGCTATGATTCTCGTTTTCACTAAAGCCGGTGTAATCCTTGGCTGATGCTGTAGCAGTCTCAGCGGTGGTGCCGGTCAGGCTTTCGGTATCATCTTCAACCAGAGTGTACCCGTCACCGGTTACATCCTGCTGGTAATGTTCTACCTTGTAAGCGGTACCGGTGTTGGCATTCCACTTGGCGTAAAGGGTGGTGGCCTCCATTACCTGATCGCTGGCAAATATCCACTCGTTGTTCAGGTCAGCTTCCTTAAACCAGCCGCCAAAAGTGTAACCTTGTTTTTCAGGTGCTGTCGGCGCTGTGATAGTCGCCTCGTAACGGATATCGGTAATATCAGCAACATCGCCGCCACCATTGGAATTAAAGCTCACGGTGTAGGTTTCTCGATCATAATAAAGTTTCAATACCAGGCTACCGTCTGCAGCAATGTCGCCACTAGCCACTCGGCTTTCATGATTAGTATTCTCGGTAAAGCCCGGGTAATCTTTGGCCTGAGCTTCAACATTTTTACCAGTGGGCCCCGTTTTCTCCTCTGTATCTCTGAGGGCGTAGCCGTCTCCGTCTACACCCTGTTGGTAATGCTCAATTTTGTAAGCGGTATCCTCGTTCGGTAACCACCTCGCGTAAAGGCTGTGATTGGAAGTCTCAGCCACAGTTGTGTCTGCTTCAACTTCAGTGCCCCCAGTTTCATCCGTAAACCAACCGATGAAACTGTAACCAATTCTATCTGGTGTCGGCAGATCACCATAGGCAGAATCATAGGTCACTTGTTTTGTTTCTGGTTCAACTGTTCCCTCCTGGGCATCAAAGGTTACGGTATATCCATCAGCGGCAAATTCCGCTGTTACTGAAATATATCCCGTTACATTGGTATCAGTACGGGGGTTCTCTGTAGAACCATCGCTCCATTTTACGAAGTGATAGCCTGGATTGGGTACAGCCGTAACGGGAGCGCCATCTTCTCCATGCTCCACTATTTGCTCAAGTCCACCTTCAACCGTACCGTTTTCCTCAGCACTGTAGGTTAGAACATTATGGCCGGATATGCGGACAACTCCATCAATTACACAGTATCTATAATTGGAGTCAAATAAATGGACACCGCCGTCAATAAAATGGAAGGTATATGTTCTTTCAAATTCGGTGCCATCACTGGTTTCGCCGATGAGTTCGCAATCTATCACCAAGCCCACCATGCCATAATAGTACCAATCATCTATCCCATTTTCTTTAAGCCAGCTTATGGCAAGTTTTATACCTTCACCTTCCAGTTCCTTCTTAGTTCGCCTGGTACCATCTTCCTTGTAAATGTTTACTGTGCGCGAACCTGATCTTAGCTTTGTGATGGAATCTGATAGCATTACATTCTGAAGGCCCGGATTCATACCTGTTCCCCGGGTACCGTCATACAAATCTTGCTCCTTGACGTACTCCGATAGCATCCAGTAAACATTGGCTGTATCCTTTTCGTAGTAGCATCTCATACGGCCGGCCGGGAAATCCCCTAAAGGCCTAAGGGAACAATCATAAACGGTTTCGACCAATCCCTTGGGATCCTCTCGATCACCAAGGGCGTCATCAAAATCTTCTATACCATCGAGTATTTCTACAGCTCTTTGTAAGTCTTGTATAGCCGTTGCGACTACGCCTTCGTCCTCCTCCGTCAAAGGATGCTTTTCGATAAGGTTGCCTTGTGTTTGTTTTGCCGCATTTAATGCCCCTTCAAAGTCTCCCCAATATTGATCCCAATCTTGTTCTGTATGGGTGTCGGCAACAAAAGTATAGCCGGGTCTAGCTCTTTCATCGGCTTCAGCTATCATCTCACCCAGTATCATTAATTCATCATAATCATATAAGGCCGTAACGGTGAGATCACTGGTCACCTTATCAAATTCTTTATCCCAGCCAGTGAAAGTGTATCCTTCCTTTTCGGGAACAGTCGGCGCTGTAGCAGAACCTCCATGGGGAATTCTTTCCTTAGCTAGAGTTTCACCATCCCAATCAAGAAAGATCACAGTATATTTATCAATGGCAAACAGTGCTTGTACATCGACATCCGCCGTAATGTTAGTATCAATACGGGGATTATCAGTAGAGCCATCGCTCCATTTTACGAAATGGTAATTTATAGCTGCTTTAGCTTCAACTTGCGATCCACTTTCCCCGTGTTTTACAGACTGATTCGTATCTCCTTGGATGCTTCCATTTTCTCCAGCGGTATATGTGAGATCATAGAAGGTTTCGTCTGCCTTCACTCGCAAGATTAGCTGGGCAATACCGGCATAATCTTCCACTGTACCAACAAAAGTGAATGTACCTTTCTCGCTTGTGTCAACAGTAGTTGGACTCCAGGCTACTGCCTTGTATCCCAGCGTGCCATCGCTGTAAATTACCTCTACTTGTGCAGGTAAGCTATATGGATCACCTGGTTTTACCTCCACAATTATCTTTTCGATGCTGACAATAATAGCCTCCGGCTGAGAAAGGTCTTCGTTATCTTCAAACTCAACATTTTCAATTTCATCCTCATCATCATCTATGAGCACTGCAGAGGCAACAACAGCTGCTGGTTTTTCCAATTTTGGTCGTTCACTCTGGGATAGGCGATGGTCAATCCTAATGCAGGTTTTGAAGAAGGCAGTAATTTTCTTTACTGGTCTCTTAACTGTAATAGACTCACTAGCTGCCCGCACTTCTATATCGCCTTGCACAGGAGTGTCTATTATTACCCGTGCTACCGTTTCGATGATAACGTTACCACTAATTTCTGATTCCCCTGATTCAGAACGAATCTCTATTGGTGTGGGGGAGGTAATAACAACAGTGCCTTTTGGCGCTGTACTACCCCTTAAGACGATTGAGCCGCTACCACCGCCGGCAAAGATCCATGTTCCAGCTTCGTTGTCCTTTATGTCTTCTAATGTGACATTCTCAACACCCTCGGCAATGGTTAAATCAATGATGGTGCCGTTCTTCAAAGTTACATCATTACCGGTTACGGTGAGAACCTGGGCGGTATATCCGCCCAGGTCTACTTCTATTTCGCTGCCGGCAATAGTGACATTGTTGTAATCGTGTTCTAATTCCATGCTGTTGTATATAGTAAAAATCTCGGCCATCTTGAACTTGAGAGTTCCGGCTAGGCTGAAGGTTACTCCTTCAACGGTGGCTGTTGCCGTGTAGCTGGCTGCGATGGTCTGCTCACCGGCCAGGAAGTCGCTGGGGCTCAAATCACCCAGCAGATA
>JAJBBD010000029.1 GCA_020532355.1 Candidatus Cloacimonadota bacterium
CCAAAAAAGAGGACGGGCTATCGCCCGTCCAACAGATTACACTCTTCAGAACCCAGATTACCCAACAAAAGCCGGGCGAAACCCAAGGTCGCTAGGCGCGAACGAACGAGCGTTGGACAGGTGCAAGCAGAACAGGCCCGCAGTCGCACCATCGGGCCAAAAGCCGCCACGAAGCGGGAAGCGCTCCCCATAGTTTCGTATATAAAGATATCCTTTAGGATCTTGTGAATATGTCCCATCACTTAAGGTAATCGGTGCAATTGCTGCCTGCAGCATTGAAGCTGGAATGTTATAATCTACCTTTTTGATTAGATCTTTCCAATTAGCTATAGAAAGATATCCGTAATATCCATTATCTCCAACTGGTCCGGCATATTTTGTGATCTCATTGGAGATCACCGGATCGCCAATATCACCTGAAGAACTTTCATCTCCAGTGGCCGTTGAATCAAATCGTACCCCCGTATCGGGC
Organism: Candidatus Cloacimonadota bacterium; assembly: GCA_020532355.1. Taxonomy (NCBI): domain Bacteria; kingdom Pseudomonadati; phylum Candidatus Cloacimonadota; species Candidatus Cloacimonadota bacterium. The sequence goes on from JAJBBD010000029.1 coordinate 473, forward strand.
CAATTGACTTCATCCAATGAAAAATTATTATCTGACGGCATAAGTATTTTGCCGTCTACAAGTTTTAGCCCATCCACCCATTCCGAGACATTGCCAACAAGATCGGCAATGCCGGTAAACGTATTGTTATGCCTCCACGATGCAGGTCCAGAACCAGTTAACGTCCTTCCAGTTCCAGAAGTAGTTCCTGGAGCAACGTTATCCACTCTGGTCCCAGTTTCATACGTTGCCTCGTGCGATCTACCATAATCGGTATTCCCACGAGGTTGAAATCCATTTTTTAGGCACCATAGAGCAACTGCTGCCCATTCCCAGTTGGTCATAAGATGCCACCCTGCACCCTTTGCAGTGCAGGCTGCTTTGGCATTGTCAAAATTGATTGATGTCGTTGGGTCAACATGAGGTATCGAACAGGCGCGCCCATCATATATTTTCGCCTGGAAGGCGCCAATCAATATCTCCGATTTTTCTATGCCGCCAACGATAAAGGCAGGATGCACGCCTGAACCATAAATTGGATCAATATCCTGCAGATTAAATTTCGGTATTCTCACCATGTAGGATGGGAACCCTTTGTCATCATACAGAACAGTTATTTGCCCCCCCGTTGCGGCCTCGACTGATGCTCTTAATGTATCCTTAGTAAATATTACTGGCATTTTATGCTACCTCCTCTTCCTCTTTTTGATATTGCCATAAAATTAATTCCACCGATTCGAGATCAAGTGGAATTTTGTTAACGCTGTATACTGGATTATCTTCATCATCAAGCTCTTCGGTTTCTACAAGTTCATATTTTGCAGGCGGGATTATTATTGAAACAACATATGCATCCCTTAATCCAATATACATCTCTCCATTTTTCCTGCAAATATCTATAATTGTCTGACTGTCTTTCTGCTCTTCCTCCAAGTCGATTTCTATATCTTCTACAATTAATTTTGTCCCCTCTAAAGCTACTTCCGCATAAGGTCCAGGTTGGATTTTGGTAATTATCATCACATCACCCCCTATAAGCTGAACTTCTTTGCTGTCCAGCGCACTTTAACATTATCGGCGGTGCCATTCAGGCAAATCTTAAAGCCATTTGATTGCCTTTCATCTGCATAAACGTATCCAAGCTGAAATCCACCGCCTACAAAGTCATAAACATCAAGGTCAATAGCGTAATTGGTATCAAGCATATCGAAAGGCAACGACACATACACGAAGGGCGCACTTATAAAAGACGTTGGCGCATCCGGTTCAAGTCTTCTCACATCGGTTAGTGTAACGTTGCTAATATATGGATCATTGGCTTCAGTATTGCCGGCCGGGACAGTTACGCGATATAGCGGGATCCCATTGGCTGGGACAGATTTGTCTAATTCTGTGCAGAAAGCTTCCCATTTTGTAGCACCCATAGCAAGATATATGTAGCAATATTTTGCCATGCCAGATGAGTTACTTGGTATTGCAGCGCCATTTGTTTCTGCCTCAATTGGGATGATCATCCCGCCTGCAAAGGCCTGCCCACTCGCCAGATTGATATTTCTTGTTGCTGTGGCCGATTTTGTTATTGTACAACCCGAAATGATCCCCTTGTTTTCGATTATCACTGTGCCCGTTTGGAATCTCTTGGTTAAAGTCTTGATAATTTCTCTGTTTGCTAGACTCCCAAGATCCATTGACCCCAGAAGGACCCCTAAGATTGCATTTTGCATGTCGGGACTAACGCCTTCTACTTGCTCCTGCAAATATGCAAGCATGTCTGCCAAAGTCGGTTTGTCACCTTTGGCATCATCAATTTCCGTTTCGCATCCGACCACGCGAGTGTCGAGATTCGAAAAATTGGCATCTATCTTGTCATATTTCTCATTCCATGCACTAGGCACGGCCGGGAACGAATCCGGATGTCTGCCTATTGTGCTGTACGGTAATGCCATGCATCTTCACCTCCATTAAAATCTGATTTTAATTTCCACTTCATAGGTCTCGTCTGTATCTTTAATTTTTGGAGAAAAACACCTATAGCCTATTAAATACCCGCTTTCATCTAATAGCCCCACCTCCGAAATTCTAGCGCCAACAAGCTCGTCTTTTTCGAGCCTCCCAGTCCCCGTCACGCTCATTGGATCTTCTTGCGTAACATTACTCAGCTCTTTTCTAAGCCGTTCATGATATAAAGTAGTACGCGCCGGATCCATAGCTTTTGGCGTAAGATCTGGGTTATGCCCACCATCACCAAAAGCCATGTATTTAACTTTTGGCAGCGCCGATCCGTCATACATGTGTTTTGCAAGTCTTTGACGAAATTGATTTATTATCACCGCTTCAGCCATCTTCCTACCTCCTTCTTATAAATATGTTATCTTTGCTGAAGCCCTTGGGCCAGAATCACCGACATTCCAAGAGCCATCAACAAAAATATTTTCATCATATCCGACCATCACCCCCCCTATCGGTGCTTGCACATAGGTTGCGTAATTTATAAAACCAAATGCCTTTATTGGATCTAGGCCTACATCCCAAGTTCCATTAACCGTGAGCCCTAACGGATGGCCTCCAATGAGCCATGAACCATCTACAAGTTGTCCGTCTATTTTCGGTTCTACTACATCATGTGGCTTTTTGGCATACATCCATTCCCAAGACGTTTTATGGGTCTCTTCCCATGACGGTATAATCGTTTCTGTGATGATGTTTTTGGTGATGTATTTTTGAGCTACTGCATTGACAATGTTCGCATATCCGACCTGCCATGAGCCATCAGCCCTCAAGGGGATACGATCATCTTCACGTAGATCCCAAGGATGCCCTATTGAAACGATATGAGGGATAATTGTAAGAAATCCTTCAGCCATGCATGGGTATATGGTTTCTACCGGTTCAAAAAATATAAGTTCTCCTACTTTCCACGAGCCGTCTGCGATAAGTCGTCCAGTGATATCAATCGTGTATGGTTTCGGGTCTGGCCCAACGGTCCATGAACCATCAACCATGAGCTTGCACCATGGATAATATTTTTGGGCTTGCATGAGCATATACAATCTTGGCATTGTGCATTTTACTAATATAGCCATATCCATGTTTAACTTCATGACATAAAACCAAATTGGCCATGCCCGTGCAGGTTTCATTTCTTCAATTGCCCATTTTATTTCGTTTAGCCATTCTACTCTTGCCGCTTCGACTAGATCTAGCTTAACGGCGAACTGTGCCCAATGAGGAATATCAGGCCAACCAGACACATCATATGCTCTTTGTATTATTTTCGGAGAATTGTCGGTTACTAACCATGTACCGTCTGCAAAAAGCATCCCAGCATTAAGATATGCCTGCTTGGCTTCATGATATTCGATAATTCCAACGTTGCTATAGCCTAAAACACTGAGTAATCCCAATATTCCTGCTTTTGTGCCTTTTACTTGATGCCACGCAACAAATTCTTTAATTAGCCCACGTTTAATTTCTTCAGCCCAATCTGGATCATACAGATCTACGTGAAGTTGCCATGCCAACAAATCCAAAACCGAGTCAGGAAGTTCATCTATCCTTGGTATTATCAATGCGTACTTTATATCGCCTGTGGCTTCCCGTAACCCATGATCTATTGCCTCGGCAGCATTGGCAGCTGATTCATCTGTTTTTATGTTTTCAGGCAATATATCTAGCAAACTCAGCTCTTTAAGATTAATCATCTTCTAACCCGCCATAAATTATGTTGGTGGTTATATCCTTCGCCACTTGATATTGTTCAAGTTTCACGAATACAGGTTGTGTTATTTGCACTCGCTTGGCCCCTGCATTTATGACTCTCCTCGTCAGTTCAGACGGATTTATATCCCTGCCAAGCTTTTCTTTCTGCCATGCCTTGAACTGAGCGGTTGCTGCTTCTACAGCTGACTGAATATTGCTTGCCAAAGAGGCATCGTCTTTTCTTATGTAATAAGTAAAGTTGATCGAATAATTCACTATCGTCGGTACATGAACATAAACATAATCTGTCAAGGGTCTTTTATTATCGGCAGAGCAAATGGCTTCCACGGC
>JAJBBD010000030.1 GCA_020532355.1 Candidatus Cloacimonadota bacterium
ATAAGTCAGTTCCTCACTTATCCTGATGGGTATATTGATGGCTGTGACGCTCTTGCCGGATGTCTGGAACGCTTCTCTGAATACGACATTGGCAGGAACAGAGTCAAGGTACGGAGGTTCAGTTTCTAATGAATTACTATGATCAGCTTATGCTTGAGTACTACCGGGTCCTGAATAATGCCTGGAAGACCGAGATTAGAGATGCGACCCGGCTTGCCATCCAGATGCTGAGTGACATGCCCCGAGCCGAGAAACTTAACCAGAACTCATTAGATAAGCTTATGGGCATCATCAATAACCAACTGGGAGATGACTTCGCTACACTGGTCAATGAGCCCACCAAGGCGATAATAGACCGCTGTGTGCGGCTTGGACTGAGAGATACCCAAGTGCAAGCCCCAACCAAGACCAGCATCGGGCTCTGGGGCATTGAAGATCAGCACTTGTCATCCACAATTCAAAAGCAGCAGTTGTTTTGGATCGGAAATCACTTCGATGCAGACATCCGTCAGAACTTCGCAGACACTCTCTAAAAAGCCATCGAGAAGGGATATACTAAGGAGATGCATGCCAATACCCTCAAAGACCAGTTCAATGACCTCGCCAATAGATCATCCAACTACTGGCAGGGACTCGCAGAGCATACAGCCCTACGAATTAGGGAGTTCGGAAGGCTGCAAGGCTACAAGAAAGCCAAAGCCAGATACTACAAGCTCGTGGTGATCCTGGATGATCGCACCAGTGACTTCTGCCGGGCATTGGCTGCCCAGGATAAAGTCTATCCACTAGACGACGCCCTGGAGGTGATGGACAACCTCATGGCTCTGGATACCAAGTTCAGCAGCCTGGATGATGCCCGGGAATACATCAAAGCACTTGCACCCTGGATCAAGGACGATCAGATCGAATATGACTCGGAGATGAACCCTGTAGGCGTCTCCGGAGCGCATACACCGTTCCCACCCTTTCATTGGAAATGCAGGACGACAACGGTTCTGGATCGTTAAAAATAGGAAGCCCGGCTCTTCGAGCAAAATGTCTACCAAGCCGGGCTTGTCGTTTCTCTTTGTCCCTTTTCGGGAGCAGGATAGAAATCTGGATTTCCCTTTGATGATCTGCCGTGTAACCAGGACAGATTCTTTTCTCGAAGATACTGAGAACGCGGAAGCCTATGTTGTTGTTCGTGTTCGTCGCATTGTTGTTGTTACGATTCGAAACAGTGCAGTTGCTGGCATTGTTGCTCCAGCTACCGCCGCGTTTCACACGGTTTGATCCGCTTGCCGATTTCTACCCCAAATTGCTTTTGAAAGATGATCGCTGTCTGCAAAGCCGATGAAGCCCAGACGGCTGCGAGTGCTTTGATATAACTGTTCAGCAGTGATCTTTCCCAGGATGAATGCATGCTCGGTGCTTGCCATACCCTTGATACACCTGCTCAGGTTTTCATGACGCAGCCGGATTACCCCCGGAAAAACTCTATAGCCCAAAAACGGAATACCTCTATCACAGCGATTGATTTGCACGGACTTGGGCTTGATCTGTAGGGCAAGCTCGTCTGCCAGAAATTCTTCTATTTGAGCAAGGGCACACTTTAACCTATCCGAAGTATCCGAAAACAGGATAAAGTCATCCATGTACCGCACATAAGCAGAGAAACCAAGCTGCTGTTTGATATAGCCATCAAGCTTATGCAGATAGATATTGGCAAAAAACTGCGAAGTGAGATTTCCCACCGGCAATCCCCTTGCTGCATTTGCTATTGAACCCTCATATCCTTTCATGCTTTCGGTCTGGTTACTCAGGATGGTAGCACATAAGGAAAGCACTTCATTATCTTTGATCTTGCGCCGGATCAATTCCAGCAAAATCTCGTGTTCCACACTGGCAAAAAACTTCTGGATATCCAGCTTCATATACCATTGGTACCTGCGTGAATAGTTTTGCGCTGCGCTTACTGCCAGATGCAAGCCCTTATGCTTACGGGTGGCATATGAATCCTTGATAAACATCGCCTCAAAAAAGGGCTCAATAATATTCACCAGGCCATGGTGCACCACCCGATCCCGAAAAGCAGCCACACTAATGACCCGTTGCTTTGGCTCCCTGATCATGAAATATCGATAGGGCTGCGGTTGATAACGGTGTTCTTTCAGCTCTGCCTGCAATTCGAACAGGTTCTTCTCGCAGTGATACATCCACTCCGCGGTTTCAGCCTTACTCTTCTTGTGCCGGCATGCCTTTTTATATGCCAGATAGAGATTTGACCAGGAGCTCAAGTCATCATAGAGGAAACCAACTCGCTTAGGCACTTTTCAGCCAACCCCCTACCATCTTGCCGCTTTCCATAAGTTCACGGCTGATATACTCATATTGGCTTTCGCTCAGCCGCTGCATCTTGAAGGACATCTGTAAAAGTGCCCGCAGCAGGTCCAACTTCAGATTGATCTTTTGCAGGGTTTCTCGCTTTGACTGGCTATAAATCGCCTGCACGATCAGTTCCAAAACCTCCAGACAGGTGTTGTCTATCTTCTGCGATAAGGAATAGCGCAAGTTCTTCGGGAACCGCTCCGTCCTTGCCATGATCCAGGGCACGATATCCAGCCACTTCACATACAAGGGATAGTTATTCTTGCTGTTCAAGCTCCACCTCCTGCAAGATACGAATAATCGCTTCGCCATACTTATCACCTTTTTGCTTCATTCCCTTAATCGA
>JAJBBD010000031.1 GCA_020532355.1 Candidatus Cloacimonadota bacterium
CAAGTATATACTTGTATGACCTGAAGGGTAGGCTTGTTGAGCTTTACGATGATCTAAACTTTCAAAACGATCCCATACAGTTTCAACTTCCAGACTGTCCATCAGGAATCTATTTTTTACAAGTTGAATCTGGACTCAAGAAAGAGATTAGGAGAATAACAATTCTCAAATAGGTAATACTAGTTGAAGGGAATTGGTTACACAGTTCCCTTCAACTTAAGTTAAGTGAAAAGGAAAGATAAATGAAAAGCATACTGTTGGTCTTGTTAATCTTAACGCCGTTAATGGTTTATGCAAGTATAATACAGGTATCATTGGACGGTACTCAGGACTTTACCAGTATCCAAATAGCAATTCATGCTACAGCAGATGGAGATACGATCCTAATACATCCTGGAACCTATTATGAGAATGTGGAAATCATAGGCAGATACCTAACTATCGGCAGTCTGGAACTGATTACAGCAGATAGCACCTATGTAAACCAAACTGTGATTGATGCTGACCAGTCCGGGAGCTGCTTTGCAATCTGGGATTACTCTATTGTCACTCTACAGGGACTATACATGACAAACGGTATTGGAACTCCAGATAATTCTTATAATGCTCCCATAGGTGGGGCTGTGTATGCCGAGAATAGTGATCTTTCTTTGATCAATAGCATGCTTATAGGTAACAAAGCGATGTCTGGCGCAGGTATTCAACTGAGTTGGAGTACTTGCTATTTGGCGGGGACAACTATCGCTCATAATTATGCTTTGTCATCTGGTGGAGGGGTGAATTTTGGAGGTTATTCAACAAGCTCAGTTCCAACCCTTACTTTTGATCCCATTAATCGATGCAGCATATACTCTAATTACGCTATGCATGCAAGTGATATATTTTTTGGTTCTCAGTATTTTGACAATCTTGATATATATCTAGATAAGTTTACTGTATCTACAACTTCCATATACACTAGGGAAGCTATTCATCTAGAGTCATATAGAGAAACGAATTATATGACGTATAATCTGGTCATTAACGAAGCAGTGATTGAGCAGCAGTTTTCAGACTTTTATGTTAGCCCTCATGGGAGTGATGCAAATTCAGGTTTGTCTCCTGATGAACCGATGAAAACAATTGCCTTGGCTATACTGAAGATAGGAGCGGATAATCTTAACCATCATACGATACATCTGGCGAATGGCACTTATGGCGAAGAGCAACACTTTCCCCTGAATCTGCGTAGCTATGTAAACATAATAGGAGAAAGTGAACAAGGAGTCATTTTTACGGGACCAAGAGTTTTCTTTGGAGGATGGGATGGCGAAAAAGAAGTATTGATCAAGAACATTAGCATTCAGGCAACCACAGATCAGCAGTTTTGGCAGACCAATCTGATTCATTGCATATCCCGTCTTGAAGGCTCTGGCTTGAATTTGTTTAGCTTAACGCTTGAGAACATCAGTTTCAGAAATTGTCTGCCTATGGATTTTAACAGGTCGTACGCTATGATGAGGTTCCAGAGTCCGGGCAGACTTACCATGAAGGACATCACAATAGAAGACTGTATAGGTTCAATTGGCATTTATCTAACTAATGGAAACACCTATGCAGAAAACGTTCGCATAAACAACTTCCAACGCTACCCTCATGGTTCTATTGGGGGTGGAACAGCTTTGGGAATCGTTTTTCTGAGTACATTTGATATAGGAGACAATATATTTAATAACCTCGAGATTACCAATTGCAACTCTAATGGAGGAGATAACAATGTAATCAGGATTTTTAATGCTCTACCAAACTACCAGAGTTTTGAGAGCTACTTTATCAATGCAACTATTGCGAACAATTCTTATAGTTCGGGGAATGGATCGGCTGTTGAACTGATTGACGGGATGAATGCTACTTTTATTAACAGTATTATCCATAATCCTGCCCCAACCAATGTATATCTACATACAATGTTTAACCCATCTAGACTCAGATTTGTTAACTCCTTTGTAGGATCATTTGAGCATCCTTTGGACACAGTAAACAATGCATACTCCGGAAACATTGTTGAATGGTATGGGGATAATCTGAGCGGCGAGCCATTGTTTGCTGGTGCGGTTGCAGATAATCCATTTTCTCTTATCTCAGGCTCCCCATGTATTGATGCTGGTACAACTGACCTTCAATGGCTGGAAATGCCAGATGTCTTTCACTATCCAGAATATGACCTTATAGGTAATCCTCGCATCTATGGAGACTATGTTGATATGGGTGCCTATGAATGGCAAGGACAGACTGATATTAACGATCTTGTAATGGTTCCCACCTTCAGTATTTGCAACTACCCCAACCCCTTTACTGCTTTTACCAATCTTAAAGTAGTCCTGCCCTCCAATCAGTGCAATGACAAAGCAGGGGTAACAAGCGCAAGCATCGACATCTACAACATCAAGGGACAAAAAGTAAAGAGCATCCCGCTTGATCCCGGCAAGGCAGGTGAGCAGTTCAGCTATTGGGATGGCAGGGATGAAGCTGGCAGGCAGTGTTCCAGCGGCATCTACCTGCTCAACCTGAAGGTCAATGGGATAGGGGCGTTGAGTAAAAAGGTTACCCTTGTCAGATGACCTCTTTAGTGTTATTGCCAATCATATAGATACCATAGTCGTCGTTCTACACTTCCAATGAAACGGTGGAAACGGCGTATGCGCCCCTGATACGCCTACCGGGTTCATCTCTGAATCGTATTCGATTTGATCGTCTTTGATCCAAGGTGCGAGTGCTTTGATGTATTCCCGGGCATCATCCAGGCTGTTTGACTTGGTATCCAGAGCCATGAGATTGTCCATCACTTCCAATGCATCGTTTAGTGGATAGAGCTTGTCCTGGGCTGCAAGAGCCCGGCAGATGTCACTGGTTCGGTCATCCAGGATCACCACGAGCTTGTAGTATCTGGCTTTGGCTTTTTTTGTAGCCCTGCAGTCTGCCGAACTCCCGGATTCTCAGGGCTGTGTGCTCCGCCAACCCTTGCCAGTAATGAGATGACTTCTCAGCAATATCACCAAACTGGTCTTTGAGAGTATCGGCAAGCATCTCTCTAGTATAGCCTTGCTCGATTGCTGTGGTGAGTGTGTCAGCGAAGTTCTGCCTTATGTCTGCTTCAAAGTGATTCCCGATCCAGAACAACTGCTGCTTCTGAATAGTGGAGGAGAGATGCTGATCTTCGATGCCCCAGAGCCCGATGCTGGTCTTGGTTGGAGCTTGCACTTGGGTGTCCCTCAATCCGAGCCGCACAAAGCGGTCTATTATCGCCTTGGTGGGCTCATTGACCAGTGCTGCGAAGTCATCTCCCAACTGGGTATTGATGATGCCCATAAGCTTA
>JAJBBD010000032.1 GCA_020532355.1 Candidatus Cloacimonadota bacterium
AGAATCCTTCTTATCTTTTGAGATTTTTCTAAGAGTAGACGATGGTCGCTCTAAGTAATCTTGCAGAATTGATATAGCAATGTTATATTCGTCTTTCGTTGTATCTATTCCAAGCTGGAAAAGCAGTTCTTTCGTAATAGCACTGTCAATTAACTGGTAATCTATTGTAGGCGATGGTTTTATCATTATTACACCACTGCCTCTCTCTGAGCTACAGAACCAATTCTGATCATTTGATGTAAATGATATCTTTGTGTTTCCAGTACTGGCCTTGACTTCAATGTAACCAGCCGTTTTAATCCTGATCTCGATGGGTTCTATCTCGATACTTTGCTCATTGAGTTTTTCGATAAGTAGAGAATCCCCTCTGTTTAGGTCATAGAGAAGCTGCACCCATGCATCGAGTACGGCTTCGTATTGTTGTAAAAGGTTTGGATCATCCTGGCTTTGTATCGAGTAATCAGAATAACTTTGAAGTTCTTTAGGGTAATAAGGCTCGATTTTGTGTATCCAATCGACCAACTTCCTGGTGGATGCATCATTGGTATCAATCAGAGATTCTTGTCCCTCGATAACTTCTCCACTTGTAGTCAGCGAAGATGCATTATAGCATTTGGATATCTCATCGTAAGTACCTGCTAAAGTTTTAACTTTCAATCTCCCAGGATTCATGGATGCTTCAGAGATATCTGTATCTATGAATTTCGTAATGAGATCGACTAATTTGCGATACTCCTTGGAGTCCCCGGTTACATCAAACTCGGACAAAGCATAATAGAGATGGCTAATGCTTGGCAGAGTCTCAACACCCAATTTCGAGTATAGGTTTTCAACTATCTTGGGTAGTTCTGTCTTCTTTAGGCATAGTAAGTTACTTGATAAATCATCGTTGTATTCATCATTTCCGATAAAAAGGCCATAAATACTACTGAACCCTTTCTTCTCCCGAAAAGTCAATATCAGAGGGTTATTGCTGGCTTCTTCTAACCAGATTTCTTTTAACTCGTCATCGGTTAGTAGCTTTGCAATCATTTTATACAAAGCGATGTAGGAATCGTCATCAGTTGTACCAGACTCCAATATTGCCTGACATACTCCGCGAAGGTCTTCTAGAGTCTCAGGCAACGAACGTTGGAATCCAATGTCCAGCTTGATCAGATTATCTGGAATGGGTAGGACTGGCACGTAAAAGTGGTGTTTCAAGATAGAAGATGCATCGCAGATCAAAACTTCTTTAGGCATCAAATAATCTTCTAAGCCACCTTTGTTCGCCAGAACCCAGTTATTGGTCTTCAGACAGTCGACCAACTCATCACTGATTATCATTTTCTCATTCAGTAGGTTGCTGAGCCACTTATACACTTCAGAGATTCTTGTGGAGTTGGTACCAGAAGCCAATCGGCTCAATACATGAGAGAAAAGCAAGGGAAATGAGTTTATCCCACATATCTTATTGTACAATGCACTGATCTTGTCAGGAACTTCATTGAATGGGAGTTCTGTTTCAGATATCAAGGGAGGATTGAGTTTGGCAATATCTGGTGTTAGAGCATTTTCTGGGGTAGTCCACGTTTCTTTCTGGGCTGTGGTTTGTACTATAGGGAGTGCAGTTAGCACATCTCGAAGGTCATCAAGGGCATCTTGCTCTTCAATGAAAGCCAACAATTCATGCTTTTCTTCCTTAGTTTTGGCTGAATCCCAAAGATCAGTGAATTGGGAGACAAATCTCTGATAAACCGAATCCGAAGTTACCTCGTAAACTCTGAGGTATCTTAAGGTATCTTGCACGTCCTTTTTAGAGATGCCAATACTATCACTAAGCTTTTGGACATCAACCAGATTGGGTATCAAACGCCGCAACAACCTATCAGACAGGTTGATTCTATTGATCAACAACTCGGCTTCATGCAATATTGAAGAACCTGTTATAGTTGGTAGATCTGACTGTTGGATCAAGCCGGAAATTTCAAAATCATCTTTGTATCTGTTCTTTGTAACAAGCTTAATAATCTGTTGAATGCTCAGATCTATACTCTCTGATGTAACTATACTCTTTGAAAACTGCTCTGGTGTCAAAGCCGGGATTTCAAGGGATTGAGACAGTAATAAAGGGTATAATATATGGAATATGCTTAGTCCGATTATGGGTATTTCACTGCAAACAGATTTCACTACTTTTTGAGCTTCAGCAGTCTTCCAACCTTGATCACATAGAATGTCAATCACTCTGGCAGGATTGTATGTTTCAGGGATAGGTCTCCATTCCCCATCTAAACACAGCACGATATCTGCTGCCAATAGAAGCTCTTTAAGATCGGATACTTCATCCGGATAAGCATCAGTCACAGAGGAGTAGTATTTAACGATATATGCCAGAAGCGCTTGATTGTTTACATTATCTAAGCCGATCTGCTTAAGAGCTTTCTTTATAATTGAGAGCCTTCCATTGTATTCAATTTCCAAAATGTTAACATAGAATTCATTGGCAAACTGCGACTGAGGGTTCAGGAGAGGCCTCTCATCAAGTGAAATCGGTGCATCTAGATCGGCACTGTCTTTGGATTGTAGCCAATAAACCTCATCAGCTTTCAGAGATACATACTTCCCATCAACCGTCCTGTGGATGGGTAACACCCGGATACAATTCCGCCTGTCTTCATCCCAATCATCCCATTGACTCATTGCCCGTTCAATTATGTATTCTGACACCTTTCGAGCATTCGCTTCATCTTTAAGTGAATTCATGCTTGCAGCCAATTCATTGATTACTTGGTCATCTGACGCGATTGCTCTTTCCAGAACATCGATGCCAATCGTGCTTTTAGCTTCTACAAGGCTTATCTGTGAAGTTTTTATCATGTCAATAACTTGTGGGTGAGCATCAAGCAATCGTCTAACCTGTTTGGCAACATGAGGGTCAAGCTCTGAGAAATGTGATTTGAACCAAACATTCCAGAAGGCATCGTCATCCTTTGTCGGACTTATGGCTTTGATAAACACACTTTTCCTGGATGCAAATCTTTCTTTATTTGATGCAATTTTAATCAGGAATCCAAGCTTC
>JAJBBD010000033.1 GCA_020532355.1 Candidatus Cloacimonadota bacterium
ACAGGTTCAAAGCGATTATTTTCAATCCGCAGAGCTAAGCCAATACACTATCAATAAAGAAGATCTGGCAGATTCTCTGGCCTTGGCACTGCCAGCCGAGATCTATCAAGTTTGGATATCTCCTTGGCTACCTTTCATGAATATGGGCGATCGTGAGGGTAATCTAATCTTTGTTTTGAGGGGTAAAAAACTAAGTATGGGCTTTGAAGAACTGCCCGAAAGATTAAAGCTATATGTGCAAACCAATGCCCCCGAGTTTAGTAAAGCTCCCACTCTGTGGAGCGAACCCAATATGAATCCCTGGCTGTATTTCAAGCAACTAAGAGAACAGAACAATGAAGAATCAGAGAGGTAAGTTTTGTTTATAGATTATGCAAAGATCCGTGTAAAAGCAGGAAATGGCGGCGATGGAGCAGTAAGTTTCCGCCGCGAGAAATTTGTCCCCAAAGGCGGCCCTGATGGGGGTGATGGAGGTCGTGGCGGCAACATCATTGTGAAGGGTGACACCAATGTGAACACCCTGTTAGATTACCGTTTCAATAAGATATTTAAGGCAGAAAACGGCGTTTCGGGTGCTGGTGGGCGCAAAACTGGGCACAGTGGAGAGGATCTTATTCTGCGTATGCCTCTGGGCACCGAAATCTTTCAGATATATGAGGATGGATGCAAAGTAAAATTGGCAGATGTTACGGAAGCAGATGAATGTATTGTTATTGCCAAAGGCGGGCATGGTGGTAAAGGCAACAGCAATTTTGCCACTCCCACAAATCAAGCGCCCAGACACGCCACTCCAGGCAAACGCAGCTCTGAAATCGAGCTGGAATTAGTGCTAAAACTCATGGCAGATGTTGGCTTGGTCGGTTTTCCCAATGCGGGAAAATCTACTTTGCTCTCTGTTCTTTCTGCTGCCCGTCCCAAAATCGCCGATTACGAATTTACTACCTTAGAGCCTATGCTGGGCGTGGTCCGTGTGTCCGATTATCAACATTTCGTAATGGCAGATATTCCCGGCATTATTGAGGGAGCACACAATGGGAAAGGGCTGGGACATCAATTCCTGCGTCATATTCAACGCACCAACATCTTGCTCTATCTTATTGATATCAACAGTCCCGATCCCTTGGAAGTGTATCGTACCCTTAAAGCAGAACTGTATCTCTACGATAGTTTTATGGAAAAAAAGCCCTTTACGATTGTCTTAAGTAAAATAGATACCATTCCTGAAGATGAACGAGATGCTCGAATTGCTGAAGTTGCAGAAATCTTCGCCGACACTTCCCACACCAAAATCCTGGCGATATCCAGTGTGGGCAATCTTGGCTTAGAAGCTCTAAAATACGCATTATTCAAACAGATAAAGGATAATAGGTGATAAGTGATCAATTCCTGAATTGGCTCTGCCTAAAAACCTGTCCCGAATTGGGCAATAAACAGAGTATCAAGCTATTAGAAACATATCCCGATCCCAATGATTTCGTTGGCAACAATGAACACGCCATTTATGTGTCCGGATTGATCTCAGAAAAGGCGGCATTTCATCTTTCGCAGCGGATTCTGCCTCCCAATACACCGCAAATCTTGAAACTGATGGAACAATACAAGATAGAATGGCTCAATATAAACGAATATCCAGCTCAGTTAAGAAATATCTTCGCTCCGCCCATAATCCTTTATTATCGGGGCGATGTTGCACATCTCAAGGCAGAGCGAACCCTTGCCGTAGTTGGAACCCGTAAACCCGGAGCTTATGGCAAGGAAATGTGCAAAAAACTACTTGCACCGCTTTGCCGGCAAAAGGTCAACATCATTAGCGGATTGGCTTTGGGAATAGATACCATTGCGCATAAAACTGCTCTCAAAGAGGGTAGCACCTCTATTGCCGTGCTTGCATGCGGCTTGGAAAACATCTACCCTTCGCAAAATACGGAATTGGCAAAATCCATCACCGAACACGGCGTGCTGATTAGCGAATACGAACCAGGCACCAAACCAGATAAATGGAACTTTCCCGCCCGAAACCGCATTATCAGTGCGCTTGCCGATCTGGTATTCATTGTAGAAGCCCCTATCAACAGCGGTGCTATGCTAACTGCAAAAAACGCTTTACAACAAAATCGCGATCTTTGTGCCCTGCCCGGTAATATCAACAGCATCAATTCGGAGGGGCCAAACTATCTTATTAAGAATGGAGCTGCGTTAGTATCGAACAGCGAAGATCTGCAATTCCTGCTGGGACTCAGTCCCGAGCATGCCAAACAGATGGAAGTGAGCATTATTCTTAACGCAGATGAACAGAAGCTTTACGATTTGCTGGTTAACAGTCACCAAAGCCTAAGTTTCGACGAAATACTACTGCAATCTGGATTTTCCATCGGGAGGCTTTCTACAATGCTTACAAACTTGGAGTTAAAGGGAATTATTGCCAAAGAAGAAGGTGGCATATTCTTTGTTGTGTAAGGATTTCACACGATTATGCGTCCATTTATTGCTACCGCAGAAAAGCCTCCCCCATTGCTTTAAGAAAGTACTAACGATGCTTTAGGCTGCTATCATCCTGTATTTGCGGGAACATCCCCGCTCTAAGCATAGTTATAGTATGCTTGATGAAAAGGGTGAAAAAGTGGCAACTGACAGCAGTTTGGGAAGTGCTTTATGTTTTCTTTTTGCCGAGATTATGAGCAGTGTAAAACAGTCTTTAGAAGGTGTTGTAAATGAATTTAGTATCTTTTCCCCGCCCTGAATCGCCAGCCGATAATTCTGCTGAAAGTAAAAGCCAACGCTTTACGCAGAGGTACACTGCGATATTCTCGAACCAGTATCAGGGGAACAATCGCCATCCAACGCATAATCGCTCCAATTCCAAATACTACTTGCTCCGGAGCTAATACTCGAAAGCCCAAGTTTAGGGAATTGGGATAGAAAATACCGCTGGCTAAGGTTGAACTCATCATAAAAAGTCCGGTTACTGCCGCATAGATGCCGCTGAATACTTGTTCGTTTCGTTTGGGGGCTATGGATAATACGAAGTTTGTGGTAACAATTCCCGTTCCAGCCCACATAAAACCGCTTGAGATACCTTCAAACCATAGAATATTATAGTTTTGAGGGCTCATGAACAACCAGAATATGGGATTTAAGCCTCCCAAAAAAACGCAAATCTTCATAGCCGTTTTATTGCCAAAACGATCGATAAACTTTCCCCAAAACCCGAAGGAAAGCAGAGAGGCTCCCATGTGAAGAGTATTGTACATCTGCACCTCAAACAAGCCCATCTGCAGGTTTTTTAGCATAAAAGGACCCCAAAAAGGACTACCAACGCCGGTTGCCAGCATCCACCAACTGCCAAAGATTAGAAGCAGACGAAAGTTCTTATTGCTAAAGGGCTCACGGAATACTTCCCGTAAGTTCTTCCCCTGTTTCTGAAGTCGTTTGCGCTCCGGTTGCTGCGCCAGAAACCACAAACCAATAAGTCCAATTATAGAAGCAAAAATATATATAAAAGCCAAAAATAAGGCTTGATTTTGAGGAATGAAGAAGTGCTCGGCTCCCAACATCCGCTTATAACTCAATGCTTTACTGGTATTTTCGTAGAGATCCACATGATAGCTGAGAACATAGCTAAAAATTAAGCCTACAATCATGAGAATTTGATTGCGAGTGGAAAAGAATCGTCCCCGAATTCGTAATGGAATCAGATCGCTAATCCAAGCAATCCAGATATTGGCGCCTGTGGCTTGAAAACCGGCGCTAAAAAATAACAAACCCAACATAAACCAGATGCCTTGCTGCCGTGAAGGAAAAAGCAAAGCACAACCCAAAAATAAAGTGAGCATTCTCCCAATTGCTGTAATCCAGATGCATATCCACTTTCTTTGGGTAATGTGATGCGAAAAGGCTACTCCTAATGGTTGCCAGAGCGAAGAGAATTGTCCTAAAGCAGAAAGGAGACTGTATTGGAGAGGATTTGCACCCATCAGTACCATCAATTTGGTAATGAATGAGCTGCCGATTTGGGCGAGGTTGCCATAAATCTGAGCAAATAACCCTTCCCGGATGGAGCTTTTATAGGTTCTAACGATCAGACTGTTGCTTTTTGGTTTCATCGGTGACGCATTTCAGTGCTTATGCCTACATAAAAAACCGGCTTCAAGGCGGAAACCGGTTTTAAGCATGTATTAAGGCAGTGTGGTTACACTTCCATTATTTCTTTCTCTTTGTTTTTCTCTACCTCATCAATCTTTTTTACCCAATCATCGGTAATATCTTGTACATCTTTGAGGAGTTTCTTTTCGTCATCTTCGCTTATTTCGCTGTCTTTCTTCATCTTTTTGGCCTGATCGTTTGCATCGCGACGAATATTGCGAATGGCTACACGAGTGTCTTCAGCCAGTTTTTTTAGGTTTTTTACAATCTCTTTGCGCTTATCTTCAGTAAGGGGTTGGAAGGGTAAACGAATCACATTTCCATCGTTTTCTGGCGTGATGCCAATATTAGCACCCAGAATAGCTTTTTCGATATCTGCCAAAGTTGTTTTGTCCCAAGGTTGAACTACAATGGTTCGAGGCTCGGGAATGGATATGTTGCAAAGCTGTTTTACGGGTGTGGGTTGTCCGTAATAGTTTATGCGGACATCGTCTAAGATGGATGCGCTGGCTCTTCCGGTGCGCACTTTGGAGTATTGGTGCAACAGCGAATCGAACGATTTTTGCATTTTATCCGCTGTGTTATTCTTCAGTTCTTGCATATTTACCTCGCTCTTAGGGATGGATATAGGTGCCGATATTGGCATCCTGAAGAGCAGCTTTCAGGTTTCCGGGTTTGTTTATATTGAATATCTTGATAGGCATATTGTTGTCTGCAGCCAGAGAAAATGCGGTAAGATCCATCACTCCAAGGCGTTTCTCCAAACAGGTTTGATAGCTTGCTTCGTGAATGAACTTGGCATTGGGATCTTTCATGGGATCTGCAGAGTAGAGTCCATCCACTTTTGTTGCCTTAAGCACTATATCCAGCTTAAGCTCTATCGCACGCAACACTGCAGCCGTATCGGTGGTGAAATATGGGTTTCCGGTGCCACCTGCCACAAAACAGATTTTACCTTCACCCAATGCCTTCATCACCTTTGGTGCGCTGTAATGGCGAGCAATCTTGTCTAACACAAAGCTGGAAAACACTTCGGCGTTACAACCTTTGTCGGAAAGGATTTCGCTTAGATACAATGCATTCTGGATAGTGGCAAGCATGCCAATGTTATCCAGAGTAACGCGGTTGAGGTTCTGGTTCTTCCATGTCCCGCCGCGGAAGATGTTGCCTCCGCCAAGAACAATGGCAATCCCATAACCTTCGTTTTTGATGCCAATCAGATCATCCGTTAGCACATCGCATACGCTGTCATCGAAACCAAATCCAGCGGGACCAGATAATATCTCGCCGCTAAGTTTCAACATCAGGCGGTCAATCTTTTCGGGCTTGAAAGTGCTTATCATCCTTACTTAATGGCTATTCAATCGCCTAAAGCGTAGCGAACGTAGCGGGCGATCTGAATGTTTTCGCCGGTTTTCGCTATTGCTTCGGTTAATAGTTCTTTCACAGTTTTCTTTTCGTCGCTAATCAAGCCTTGTTCCATTAAAGCATGCTCACTGCAATACTTACGGATATTGCCTTCAATGATTTTGTCCATAAATTCTGGCTTTTTACCATCGTTTATGGCTTTGTTTTTGGCAATTTCTTTCTCACGCTCAATGATTTCAGCAGGGATGGCATCGGCAGTAAGCGCCAAGGGATTTGTGGCGGCTATCTGCATGGCGATCTCTTCTGCAAGGGCTTTAAATTCATCAGTACGGGCAACGAAATCGGATTCGCAATTAAGTTCTATCATCACACCGATTTTGTTGTTAAAATGGATATATGAGTAAATGATGCCTTCTTTGGTTTCGCGCAGGCTTTTAGCCTCGGCTTTAGATATTCCACGCTCACGTAGATATTTGATGGCGGCATCCATTTTGCCATCGGCCTCAACCAGGGCTTTGCGGCATTCCATCATGCCCACGCCGGTTCTCTCACGCAGTTCTTTTACCATGCTTGCGGTAATCTCGGCCATTTTGTTCTCCTTAAATCTATAGGGTCAGATGAGGCGTGCCGGAGAAACCGGCACGCAATGTTTCTTATTAGGCTTCGGTGGCTGCCATTTCGGCAACCGGTTCTTCTTTTACTTCAGTTTCTTTGGGTTCTTCAGTTTCTTCGGGTTCTTCTTCGTTTTCTTCAGTAGCGTCCCGATCGTCTGCGCCTTCTGTGGCGTCTCCGCGACCTTCCATTACGGCGGTTGCCATAATGTCAGTAATCAGAGTGATAGCACGTGTGGCATCATCATTAGAGGGGATCACATAGTCCACTTTATCGGGATCGCAATTAGTATCTACCATAGCGATGATAGGGATTCCCAAGATGCGAGCTTCATGGATAGCGATATCTTCATATTCTGTATCCACAACAAAGATAGCGCCTGGAAGGGCGTCCATATCGCGGATTCCACCCAAAGAAAACTCAATTTTGTCGTGCAAGCGTTTCATTTTTTGGGCTTCGAGCTTGGTGTAGCTATTGATAGTACCATCGGCAACAATTTCCTCGAAGTACTTCATTTTTTCAATGCTTTGGCGGATAGTCTTCATATTTGTAAGCATTCCACCATACCAGCGTTGGTTTACGTAAAAAACTCCAGCCTTTTCAGCGGATTCACGAATGGCGCTTTGTGCTTGTTTTTTTGTTCCCACAAAGAGGATATATTCCTGTCTGCTAGCCACTTCTTTCATGAACTGATAGGCTTCGTTGATGGCATCGACCGTCTGTTTGAGGTCGATAATGTGAATCCCATTGCGTTTGATGAAGATATATTTTTTCATCTTGGGGTTCCATTTGAAAGTCTGGTGTCCGAAGTGAACACCGGCTTCCAGTAGTTGTTTCATAGATACAACGGACATTTAGTTTCTCCTAATCTACGGTTAAGGTTTCCGTGGAGGATATACGCAATTCAGAGGGGCTTTCCCCTCACCGCCTTGCAACTCGCTCCAACGGTTTATTTCGGCTTGTATGCCGATGTGTCTTGTTTCAGAGCAAAAAAGAGTAGTTCTCATTTCTTTTTCTTGGGGGGATGAATTTCCCACAATCTGCGCATTAACGCTTGGAGAATTGGAATCTCTTTCTAGCTTTCGGACGTCCGGATTTCTTACGTTCCACCATGCGGGGATCGCGGGTGAGAAATCCACGGGCTTTCAAGACGGGTTTTAACTTTTCATCGTATTCACAAAGTGCGCGTGTAATACCATGACGGATTGCGCCAGCTTGACCGCTGAGACCTCCGCCGGATACATTTACATACACATCGAAATTCTCGGAAAGACCGACGGTCTGCAGGGGTTGTTCCACCACCATTTCCAAGGTTTCGCGTTGCAGGTATTTTTTCATGTGCACTTTGTTGATGATGCGTTTACCGGTTCCTGGTGTCAAACGAACCCGTGCGGTTGCATCTTTTCTTCTTCCTACGGCATCAAAGTTTTGCATACCTTGTTAATCTCCTTACAGGCTAAGTTCCACTGGCTGTTGTGCGGCATGGGGATGCTCGCTGCCGGTGTAAACTTTCAGTTTTTTCATCATTGCGCGTCCCAGGGTATTTTTCGGCATCATTCCTTTTACGGCATGCTCGATAATACGTTCGGGATGCTCTTCCAATATTTTGGCATACGGGATCTCTTTGAGCCCACTGGGATATCCACTAAATGTTTTGTAAACCTTTTGTAAGGCTTTAAGCCCTGTTACACGAACTTTTTCGGCATTAATTACAACAACGTAATCTCCGCAATCCAAATTCGTAGCGAAATAAGGCTTGTTTTTGCCGCGTAATATCGTGGCAATCTTAGTGGATAAGCGACCAAGAGGCTGCCCCGTAGCGTCTACGACATACCACGCTTGCGTGATGTCGCTTGGGCTTGGAGTGAGGGTCTTCATCGATTCTCCTTTACGGTTTTTATACAGAATGTCAGAATTTTAGCTTCCTAAATAGTGTCAAGCGAAAACATTGCACATATTACAGTTTATCATGATCTTGCGCTATACCTTCCATCTTTTTCAATCTACAGATTTCCTTTCTTGTTTAAGAACAATTCTTAGAATCATCTGAGTCTAGCACTAAAAAAGACCGCTCGAAAAAAGCGGTCTAAGCTTTGCCAAGAAGAGAAAGACTTAGTAAATAAAGCCCATGCTTATTAGAAACGAATAGTTTTTTGCATCGGGTTGAGAGCCTATGGAAGGCTTTTCAAATACATCGGCAAGGCCCATGCTGAAGCGAGCTCCATACAACATGTTTCTGTTTATTTCCACGTCTATTCCCATGCCTAAACCAAAATCGAAGGAATTTACATTGTCGATTTTTTCCGGATCATTCTCCGAAACTGTCCGATTGGCTTGCATAAGATAGCGAAACTCCGGCCCTAGATATGGTTGAAATCTCAATCCTTCCTCACCTAAGTTCATTTTAAAATAGACCGGTAATTCGGCGTAATGCAGAGTATGTTTATATTCTGTGCTCAAATTCCCGATCGTTTCTGTTTTCTTAAACCCTCGCTGAGAGTAGAGCAATTCCGGCTGCAGGATAATTGATGGCAGTATATAATAATGCATTAACATACCGCCATGAAAGCCGATCTTCACCTTACCATCCATATCGTGTCCACTATAATTAGATAAATTCATGCCTGCCTTAAAACCATATGTGGTCTGAGCGAAGGATATGTTGACGACCATCAACAAGGCTGCGCAAAAAATTAGATACTTTTTCACTAGGATCTCCCGTGTGTTTTATTATTACTGTAAATATGTAAAAGGGTGTACTTAAAAGATAAGCATATAAACACAATAAGCAAGATATATTCCACGTCAATCAATATCTGCCACCAAAATTAGCAAGAAGGCTTATCTTGCGGTGCTCGCACATTGTTTAACCTAGACACTAGATATGGTTTAGGCAGAGATGATCTTTGGGATACGGGAGAATCTCAGCTTTAAGCTACTTTAATATGAGCTTTATGTAAAAGGGGAAGGAGATGTTTGTAAGATGACAAGCGGAACTACTGAATGCAAGCCAAAATGTCAGAAAGCTCCAGATCCTCAAGAATTTGCTTCGCTTGGTCGAGCTTACCTCGATCACGAATTTTAACAAGTTCTCTACGGATTTGATTTGTACTAAGATTTCGGATTTTATGGGCAGAAATTTTTAAGGCATGTGCAGTATTAGATTCCAGTGAGAATTCGGTACATAGCGCAAAGCGTATTGCTCTCAATATGCGTAGGTAATCTTCATTAAAGACAATTTCGGGAGCTCGGATGGTGCGGATAAGTTTGTTTTGAATATCTTGTCTACCCAAGTTTGAAGGATCCAAAATATTCATATTAAACAGATCCATATACAGGGCATTGACGCTGAAATCTCGACGGAAAACATCTTCATCAATAGGGCAAAAGCGAATTTTTGGAAAACGGAATCCGGGACGATATTCTTCTTTACGGGTCTCAACAAAATCCATGCTAATGCCATTCCATGTCATGCGAGCAGAGCCAAATCTGGGGAAAGCTTCGTAGGTATTAGGCTTAAGGCGATGTTTTAGGAATGTGCCTAACTTGAGACCTCCATGAGGTTTTTCCACCACCAGGTCAAAATCTGTAAAACACTGTTTTGCCAAAAGATAATCGCGCACAACTCCGCCAACGATATAAGTATTTCCTTTAAAATTGGTATTTTCCAGCAGATTTTGCATAGTTTGAACAAATTGCACAAGCTTCATAATAAATCCGCAATAATGGCATTAGAAATAAAATATCCCTTGTCGTTTAGCCGGAGCCCATTGGTATCTACGGTGATAAATCCGGCATTTTTCCATTTGTGGATTTGATCTTGTCGCATAGCGCTAAAATCTTTGTGAAAGCGGCGAGTGAACTCTTTAAAATCTAGACCTTTAACCATACGTAAGCGCATCATGATGTAATCTGATTCTATAGAAGCACCTTTATCGGTTATGCCATACAGTTTGTGCGAGTTGATAAGAGTTTCATATTGATGTAAATCTGATGGGTTTTGATAGCGTAATCCCCGATAAAATCCAGCGGCGGAGGCACCCCAAGCAAGATATTCGTCTGAATTCCAATACAGCATATTGTGGCGGGATTGATAGCCAAGGCGAGCAAAATTTGAAATCTCATACTGCATATAACCGTGTTTAGCAAGCAGCAGGCGAAGGCTGTGATAAATATCTGCCAAAGTCTCATCATCCGGAATCTGCTGGATATCTGGGGCGAGACGGCTTTTGGGATCTATTTCCAGAAGGTAGCAGGATATGTGATTTGGAAAGAGGTTTAAAAGCAAAGAAAGGCTATCAATGGTCTTTTCGAGGTTATTGTGGGGTAAGCCGTAAATGAAATCTACCGAGATGTTGTTAAAGCCTGCATCGCGGAGCAGCTGCATTTTTTGGAGTATATCATTTGCTTTGTGGCGCCTATCCAGATAAGCCAGATCGTCATCGTGCATCGATTGTACGCCAAGTGAGAGGCGGTTAATAGGGGTTTGTGCAAGGTTGTGGACAAAGTTTTGAGTGATCTGGATGGGGTTTATTTCTAAGGTAATTTCTGCATTTGGTAAAACAGGGATGCCATCCAAAAGGCGTAATATTTGCTGATACGAAAGCAGAGAAGGGGTGCCGCCGCCTAAGTAGATTGAGCAAAGAGGCCTGAAATTTGTGTTTAGATACTGCTGTTTTTCTTTTAGTAAAAGCTCAAAATAGGCATCAAAATCTTGACGGCGATAATTGAGGCTATAAAAAACGCAATAACCGCAGCGTGTAATACACCACGGAATATGGATATATAACCCTAGTGGGCCAAGCGGAAGATTCGTTTCCATCTGATGTGAGGGGTGTCGTAAAGCTTGTTGTATTCAATACCTTTAGACCAAAAAATCAGCCAGGGTGAACCGGTAATATCAGAACGGTCCAAAAATCCCCAATAACGGCTGTCTTCACTTACATCACGGTTATCTCCCATCACAAAATATTTCCCTTCCGGGATGCGGATGGGACCAAACCAATCGCGGTTGAAGCGAGATTTAACAGTTGTAGAATCGGTATCAATGAGATATGGATGATACCAGTCTGCCATGCTAACAGCATCTAACATACCCGGTTTGAAGGTACGTTCGGTAACAATATGGGGAGATAATGGAGGACTGGGATATGCTTCGCCATAACATTCATAACCACGAGTGAATTCTTTGCCATTTATATAAACTAGCTTATTGCGAATTTCAAGTGTATCTCCGGGCATACCGATCACGCGTTTTACCACGTTTCGGCGTGCGTAGTAACTAATATGGAAGGCAGTATAGGGAAACTTGGAAAAAGCTTGGCTTTTATTTATGTAGAGCGGATGAAAGATTTCTATATACTGGTTTTTATAGTCTGGATGTTCGGGAGTGTTTTCCTCAATTTTAGGGTACCTGAAAGTGACGATATCTTCCCGCTTTGGGTCTGTAAAATAATATTTTAGCTTGTTTGCCACCAGAAAGTCTCCAGTAAGCAGAGTTTTTTCCATCGAAGAGGAAGGAATCATGAAGTTTTGGAAGGTGTAATTGCGAATAATCATTGCCACCACGAAGGCAAAGAGGATGGCTTCAACCCAATCCTGCAACTGAGGTTTGCGTTTGTGGAACTTCTTATCCGTAGGCAATGGAGTTAATGTAGGAGATTTACTTAAAGATTCGCCTTTGTTTTTAACTATTTTCATGCGTTGTTTCATGCTTGTTGCATCCTTGACTATATCTAGCTAAATCGTTTTATGGTATAACATTGTTAAACAGTTTTTGAGGGCTTTTTAAAAAAGTATAGCCCGCTTCCTACAATGAGGGCAAGTATGGTGATAAGCAAGCCGGCAAAACTTAAGGTTACGCCCGTTTGGTAGCTTTGAGGCGCCAAAACCAGCTCTAAGGTATGCGTTCCTGCCGGGACACGAAGTGCACGCAGGATATGATTTGCAGGATAGATGGGGATTTCTTTGCCGTCTACATAAGCTTTCCACCCTGCAGGGTAGTATATTTCGCTAAGCACTATAAGGGCATCGGTATCACTGTCATATTCGTAACTCAATTCATGAAGCTCGGCTTTTGTTTGAGTTATTCTTCCATTGAGGGGATAATCAAAAGCATCGATCTGGGTTTCCAAAATGGCAGTGCTTGCGGGATCGAACGATGTATCTTTAAGGAGTTTAAGGGTTTCTTCAGTGTTTTGGCTTACAACGATGTTTTGTGCAAACCAGGCTCTGGGTAGAGCCTTAAGATTTTGGTAAATAGAAACTTGTTTGTTCTTGTAAACGGGGCGAAAGTTCTGAAACATCGAAGCGTAGGGCAAAGAATCCGGAACAATGATGTATTTTGTGGCAAGCATATCCAACACGGGAGTAGGGTTTTCGCTGGAGTTTTCTCGATACACACCTCTTAGGTAGCGCACAAACTCTCCGGGCTCTTCGTTACGTCCATTTATCAAGGGTAAAACCTCATCGTAGCGCTTCAGTTTGGCGGCCGAATATCCGTCTATGCTCTGATGGAAATATGCCCATTCGCCGGCACTGCGAATTTGATTTGTGTTGAAAGGATAGATGCGGAAATTATCTTTATCATTAAGCAAAAAGTTGTCGAAATCTTGCATGCGGAAAGTGCTTTGGCGGATGTTCTTAGGATGTAGGTCTTTGAGGTGTTTACCGGTGTAAATCCACAAGTCCATAAAAGTGATGAGCGTAATAAGTAGAATAAAAGCGGCTGCTTTAAGCTTTTTAATGCTGTTCAGATAAGCTAAACCCATGCTTACAGCAAGCAACATCAACGAGAGAATGCCACTTTTTACTAAAATGTCCTTGCGCATTAGGATAAGAGAATCGAGCTGCGAGAGGGCGTTTGCTTCCTCATATCGCATCTGCTCTATCGCTGTGGTGTAGGGCAGACCGGCAAAGACGCTTTTTGCAAACAGCATCCATAGAATAAAAATTGCACCACATATCCAGAAGATTTTTAGGTAACGCTTCTGCCACTGGGCGTTTCCTGAGTTCTCAAGAATGCTTTTAATACCCAAAGCTGCCAGGATTACGGCATTGAATTGAACGATTACCAGGGTCATTGAAGGTACACGGAACTTGTTGAAATAGGGCAGGTAGTTCAAAAAGAGATCCGAAAGTGCGGGAGTGGAACTGCCAAAGCTCATTAGAGTGAAAGCTGCGCTGGCAAGCCAAAGAAAGAGTGCTAATCTCCGGCGCCTGCCCCAAAGAGCAAGTACTCCAAAGGCTAATACTACTATCCCAAAGTAATTGTAGATCTGAGTAAAAGGCATATATCCCCAATAGCTTTGGTTTATTCCACCCCAAAAATCGGGTATGATAAAACCAATAATCTCTTTGGGGTGAAAGCTCCAACCTTGTGCATATACCTTATCTAATCCACTCTCACTGCCACGCATTGTGTACTTGCTGTATTCCATAGTGCTCAGATATGGATTCATTACCGCTAAGGCGGTTAAACTAAAGGCAAGGACGAGCAAGAGAGTCCAAATTCCAAAGTGTTTGACTTGCTTTTTCTTGATTGCCACCACAGCCTGATACACCCAATACATGCCAATAAGTAGGTATAAGTAATAGCTTATTTGGGGATGGTTTTCACGCAGTTGTGTAATGAGGAATGTAGCACTAAGCCCTAAAGAGAGAATTCCCGGTTTAGCTCTTAGATACATGATGCTCCACATTACCCAAGGAACATACATCATGGCACGGAATTTGGTATTGTGTCCTATTTCTAACAAGCCCACCCAATGGCAGGAAAAAACAAAGGCGATGGCGCCAAAAAAGGCGATATAGGGATCTAGCTTGAGGTGCAATAGCAACACAAACATGCCCAATCCGCCAAGAATGAGCAAGAAAATCCGCCAGCTTATCACTTTATCTGTAAGCTTTGTGATGTTTTCCAAAAAAGGATAACGATTGGGAAAGGAGATCATATATGAGGGCATTCCGGAAAACATATTCTGAGTCCAAAGTGCGCGGTCATTATGTTCCTCATTATAGTCTATTATGCTTTTCGCTGCACCCCGCCACTGATTTATATCGCTGGCTTGAGGTTCCATGTGCTTGTAAGCGGCGGGGAAATAAAGAATGCTTACAAAGAGGAATAAAAAAGCCGCCAAAATCCAAGGCAGATACTTCATATAAGATGCGGGAGCCTTAGCTGCGGGTTGAGGGTTTGCAGCAAGTCTCATTTTTGGGTTGACTTTTTTCTGGCTCATAAAATCCTCTGTTCAAACCGATATTTGCATCCAGCTTATTTTTTGGGCTCTAATCGGTCAAGCAAAAACAAAGGGAGAGGTGATGATCTTTACATTCAAAAAGAAAATCTACGGCTATGAATGCGATATATATGGACACTTGAACAATGCTAATTACTTGATGATGCTTGAAGCCGCCCGTAGTGATGCTTTAGTTAAGATGGATATGCCCATTAAAAAGCTTCTAGCGATGGGCATTCAGTTCTTTGTATTGCATTATGAATTGGATTATCTTAAGGCTGTAGATTTGGAAGAAGATGTTTCGGTACGCAGTTGGTTTAACAAGACAAACCGGATAAAGGGGTTTTGGCATCAGGAAGTATACAACTCACAGGGAGAGCTTTGTTTTAAGGCAGCGTTGACTGTTGTGTATGCCTCTGGGGGAAAGGCAAAGCGGTTGCCTCCAGAGATTTCAGATCACTTTATCAAGTTTATTCACCAAAACTAAGCACTGCCAAATACCATGCCAAATACGGCAGCCACCATAAGCATCGTAAATGGATTAAGCCTAAAACGCCAAGTAGCCAGAAAACAAGCCCCAAATACAACAACCGAAAACCAATCTTGTACGGCATTCCCCATTATCATGATTAGTGCAGCAGCTATCAAACCTACAGATAGCAAGCGCAAGCGCTTAAATATTTGTTGAAACCAGGGTAACTTCTTTAGTTTTAGATAACTTACCGTAATAGTAAACATGATTATCAAAGAAGGCAGGATAACTCCAAACGTACAAAGCAACGAGCCAATAACTCCAGCTTTTTGGAAGCCGATAAAGGTGGCTGCATTAATGGCGATAGGACCGGGAGTCATCTGTGAAAGCGCTACCACTTGTACAAATTCTGCATCATTTAGCCAAGCATGCTTGAACACCACTTCCTGCTGGATCATTGCCAAAATGGCATAGCCACCGCCAAAACTAAACAAACCTATCTTGAAGAACACAAACAGCATGTTAATCAAGGTCATTTTCTTGCCTCATACACGGCATAAGCGATAGTGATCAGGATCAGATAAACAGGCGAAACATTGAGCATACCAACTGTTATGGCTATTGCCAGAGGAAACCACACATTTCTAAGATTTATCCCACTTTTCTTTGCCATCTCAATCAGCGGCACGGCTATAAGTGCAACCACAGCCGGATTTAATGCAGAAAACGCACGTTTCACCAATACTTGATCTGCATATTGACGAAACAACATAGCGATAACAATGATCGATATTGTAGAGGGCAGAATAGTTCCCAATACTGCCATTAGCATGCCGGATCTGCCTCGCACATGATAACCAGTATAGATGCTTATATTTACAGCAATCGGGCCAGGACAGCTTTGAGCAGCGGCAAGACCGTCCAGAAACTCCTCTTCGGTAATCCACCCATGCCTAGAACACACCTCTTTTTTGATGAGGGGGATCATTGCATAAGCGCCACCAATAGTAAAGGCTCCAATTTTGAGAAAGGTAAGAAAGATTTTTAGTAACATTTACAAGCTGTTCCGGACGAGTTTTACCAAACACTCGAGCAATTTATCTTCCGGCACTTTTTGGATAATTTCTCCGTGAGCAAAGATGAGCCCCTCTTTGTTGCCCCCAGCAATGCCAAAATCTGCTTCTTTTGCTTCTCCGGGTCCGTTTACTGCGCAACCCATTACTGCCACGGTAAGTTCTTTATCCTTAAATTCTTGGAGGGCTATTTCTACTTGTTGTGCCAGAGAAATAAGATTGATTCGGGTACGACCGCAAGTTGGGCACGATACTATTTGCAGTCCCTTACGCAAGCCCAGTCCAATCAGGATTTGCCTTGCCACATATACTTCCTGGACGGGGTCATCGCTAAGCGATACGCGCAGAGTATCGCCAATGCCCTCGTTTAGCAGTATTCCTAAGCCCATTGCACTTTTTATGCTTCCCGAAAGCAATGTTCCCGCCTCAGTTACACCCAGATGCAAGGGATAATCGCAGTGTCGGCTTAGTTCTCGATAGCTTTGCAACATCAGCGGGATATGGGAAGCTTTTACGGAAATCTTGATTTCATAATAGCCAAGGTCTTCAAGGATTTTCACATGTGAAAGTGCTGCTTCCACCATTGCCTGAGCCCCGTGCCCATATTTTGCTAAAAGGTCTTTGGGCAGCGATCCGCTATTTACGCCAATACGAATCGGGATCTTGCGCTCGCGAGCTACCGCAACAAGGTTTTCCACGCCTTGACGGGAGCCGATATTACCGGGATTGATGCGCAAACCGTCAATTCCCTGTTCAATAGCGGCAATAGCCAATTTATAATCGTAATGGATATCGGCAACAAAAGGCACCTTAAATTCTTTACTAAAGTATTTGATCGCTGTAGCATCATCGGCATCCATTACCGAAAAACGGATTATATCACACCCGGCAGAGATCAATCTCCTAATCTGCTTTTTTGCATCATCCACCTTGCTGGTTTTAACGCTTAACATGCTTTGAATTGAGATTGGTGCACCATTTCCAATTTGCAGCATGCCCAATTGTAGAGCGCGGGTTTTTCGCCGTCTTATCTCGGTCATGTATACTTCCTTAAACTTTGTTTAATCTTTTACCACGATGGTACTATCGGCAGTGGTTATTAATTGTTGTTCTTCAAGTTGCTTGCTTTGCGGAGTATTCATTTGAATTGTATGCTTAGGTTTAGGCGTATAAAGTGCTTCTATTTTGGGGGAGTATGCCACTACAAAACCACCAAAAACAATCGATACCATACTCATCAGTTTTATCAGGATGTTAATGCAAGGTCCGGCTGTGTCCTTAAACGGATCACCCACAGTGTCGCCTACAATGGTGGCTTTATGAACAGAAGAGCCGCTACCCCCGCAAGCTCCAGTTTCCACATATTTTTTTGCATTATCCCATGCCCCACCAGAGTTATTCATCATCACTGCAGTCACAAATCCGGTTGTGAGTCCGCCAATCAACAAGCCCAATACACCTGCCACACCAAATATGAGCCCTACCAATATTGGGGTAACAATGCCGATAATGGCGGGTAAGACCATCTGTTGCTGTGCGCCGATGGTAGATATCTTTACACAGCGGGCATAATCCGGCTTGCTTTTACCTTGCAGAATGCCGGGGATTGTTGTAAATTGACGACGAACTTCTTTTACCATCAAACCCGCTGCCTTACCAACCGCCTTGATGGTTAGAGCGCTAAACACATACACCACCATTGCACCGATAAATATACCCACCAAAAACTTGGGATTAAGCGGATTGACATTGTAATAACTTATAAACTGACTAAGGCTTGCCAGCGGAGCTTCTACGGTTTCGCTGAGTGTACCGTAATTGATGGTTAGAGTTTGCACTTCGCCCAATTTTTCGCCCAACATCACAAAGCCATCCCGAACTTTTTCCAGATATGCCGCCAAAAGAGCCATGGCGGTAAGGGCTGCGCTTCCAATTGCAAAGCCTTTACCAATAGCAGCAGTGGTATTGCCCACAGAATCCAAACTGTCTGTGCGTTCCCGTACTTCTTTGGGCAGATACGCCATTTGAGCATTTCCTCCGGCGTTGTCTGCAATTGGTCCAAAGGCATCCATAGCCAGAGTTACGCCTAAAGTTGCCAACATGCCAACCGCACCAAAGCCAATGCCATACAGCCCCAATTCCACGTGCTCAAAACCCCCCGAAAGTACAAACGCTACAATTATCCCTACAGCGATGATTATCACCGGCATGGCAGTGGAAAGCATGCCAACGCTAAAGCCTTCCAATATCACCGTTGCGGAGCCATATTCTCCCTGTTTGGCGATATTTCGCGTGGCTTTATAGGAATGGGAAGTCCAAATCTCGGTTGTATGACCAATCAACACTCCGGCAAGCAAACCTACAACTGAAGAAAGGAAGATGCCAAGATAATATTGAGGCGGCAAGAGCACTTTACATACTACGAAAGAGGCAATCGCAATAAGCACGGAACTAAGATATACGCTTTTGTTTAGGGCAGCCATCAATTCCTTCATTCCGGCTTTTTCTTTTGTGGATACGGAAAAGATGCCAAAAATGGAGAGTAATGCTCCAAAGCCCGCCAAAACCAGCGGAGCTGCAATGAAATTGATCAAATATTTATATAAGGAAGCATCAATTACCGAAAGTTGTATTACTGCACTCATACCCAAAGCGGCAGTGGCAAGTATGCTGCCGGCATAAGATTCATAAAGATCTGCACCCATACCTGCAACATCACCCACGTTGTCGCCCACGTTATCGGCGATAGTAGCGGGATTGCGGGGATCGTCCTCAGGAATATCTGCCTCTACTTTGCCTACCAAATCTGCCCCTACATCTGCTGCTTTTGTATATATACCTCCACCTAAACGGGCAAAAAGTGCTTGAGTACTGGCTCCCATACCAAAGGATAGCATTACCACTGCGATTTTTTCTAAGCTGTAATCCATAGCATTGAGCACAAAAAACCAAACAGACATATCTAACAAGGCAAGACCCACCACAGTAAGCCCCATTACTCCACCGGCTCGATATGCTACTTTTAATCCCTTATTCAGGCTTTCAGAGCAGGCTTGAGCTGTTCTGCTGGAAGCCATTGTGGCAGTGTTCATCCCAATGAATCCAGCCAAGCCGCTCATAATGCCCCCGCTGAGGAAACCCCAAGGTATCATGGGATCCAATACCTTCAAGCCATAAGCAGAAAACAGAAATATCATTAGCGCCACGGCAAAGAAGATACCCACGCCCTTATATTGTTGTATCAGATACGCATAAGCGCCTTCACGTACATAACCGGCGATCTCTTGCATACGGACATTTCCAGGGTTTTGAGCCTTAACGTTACGATAAAAGATAAAAGCAAAAAAAAGCGCAGAAACGGCTCCAAATGGTGCCAAGTACCAAATTGGCGGGAGCTGTGGCATATATACCTCCATTCATTTTTGGGGGATAAGCATTAGCTGCATATGATATTCTATGTTCTACCATTTATTCTTAATACTTCCATTTTGTCAATTTCTTTTTTCCTTTTCGAATTCTTCCCACTTCTTCCTAAATTGATGTTTTAACCAAGTATTAGCGTTGTTTAACCCAGAGATTATCTTATACTTAGGGCATTATCTCAAGCTAAACCTTATCTAAGTATGCCTTGATTTTGTGAGTGTGGATACTTGTTGTAAACAGCTAGATAGGTTCCTAATTGGCAGGGGGTTAAATATGACTCTCTTTCAAACTAAGTGGACGCTATAGATATTCAGAGAATTCTTCACATAGGCGCTTGACTGCGAGTACACATACAGTACAGGTGGCCAACTGTTTCGACAAGGGAAACCAGTGCAAGGGATGGGGTGGCAAGCTGGGGTGGCTATTAAATGACACCCAAAGTGTCAGAAAGCGACCAGTATGACAAATCTTCATAAGCCTTTATCTGGCGTAGAGATTCTTAGGACTGCTTTCGGAAAGATTTCACAGTGGTGTTGGACTTCTTTGGACTGGTTTGTGACAGTTTAATGTCAAATCTGGACTGATTTCAGACTAGTTTCGGAAATGCCCGAATCTCAATGATATAGACCAGTTGAAAAGACTTGCAGTGTGAGTGGTGAAGCTTGCCTTGCAGGCAAAGCGGAGGTCTTAGAAGAGTCTTATACGTTCCTCATGATGGTCTAATATGAATAGAATGGTGCTTTTTATAGCTTAGAAGAAAGGGCTTGACTCAGGGTCTATCAATGATAGAGGGGTATCATATATGAAAAAGTTAGAAATACTCGTTGATCCCAGAATGGAACTCCTTACTGCTTTACAGCTTGCAGCAGGTGATCCGAACATCAATTGTAATAGCAATAGTAGCTATTACCAGGATATGCTGGCTTGGTTTAC
>JAJBBD010000034.1 GCA_020532355.1 Candidatus Cloacimonadota bacterium
AAAGAGACGGCCTTTAATATTTGTAATTGTTGTATGCTTACTATCTAAAGATCCGAATCGTATTCCAATAACAGATAGCCCATCAGATCATAATAAATAAACACTGCGTTATAGTTTGGTAATTCAATAACCTCACAATCCAGCCACTCATCGTATATGGTATCTGTGGCATGGAAATCTACAAATTGACCAATTATGTAAGAATCCTGATCATAATCACCTTCGGTAAGAATTGAATAACTCCATCTATGAAGCAGTTTATCGCTTCCTACAAAAAGCCTTATGGTTACTGGCAGTCCATAAAGGTTTCCGTAGTAACTAATATCATTCTCTGTTTCCATTTTGAGCTCAGCATCCATATCTACTAATATTTTGCGGGCATCTTCAATCTTCATTCCAAAGCTTAATCCGGATATGTCTGTTTGAGCATGAAGAATGTTCATAAAAACTATGATAATTAGTATAAATATTAGTCTTTTCATAAATAACCTCTCTTGCTTATATTTGGAACATAATATAATGGTCTTATTTCCTAGTGCAAAATAAACTTTGCTGCACCGATAGCTACCCTTCATGGGTTCAAGAGAACATTAAGAGACTGTTGCACATCCAGATAGAGCAGATTATTATGCGCGTAATATCGGTTTGGTGGACTTTTTCTGATCGTAACTATGTTCATCCATCACCATTGTAGTATGGGCTTTACTCAATGCCCCGAATATTCGAAGGTCTTATTAAGCTATTTTAGGCATGAGATATTTGTTTCTTTAGGTAAGATTCTGATTGACAGCTATCTGTTATTATTATATGTTGATCATAAATAATTTAGGAAGCTATCATGCTGGAACGTCAGAAACATCCTTTTCATCCATATATCCCTAAAGGTGCCCAGGCGTTAATCATTGGCACAGCTCCCCCGTGGAATTTTTGCACTTGCGATTCTAATGAATTGCGGGAGGGCGAGATAGATTTTTTTTATGGCTCAATCAATAACCTATTTTGGTACATCATGAAAGCAGTATTCGAGCCTAATAATCCACGATGGCTCCGAACCCGCTTGCATTGCCAAGGTTTTCTAAAGCGCCATCATTTGGCAATGGGGGACATCTTGCAGAGTTTTGTTCGCAAAGACCGTAAGGCAGCAGATGACCATCTTTCCGGTTTCACATATAATTGCCGCATACTATCTTTGCTTGCATCAGATAACCACAAAATCCGTCATCTATTCTTCACCAGTCAATTAGCTCATACGCTGTTTCTAAAAAGCCTAAAAAAGCATAAATATATATATCATATTCGTGGAGAGAACAGAAGCCATAAGTCTTATCTAATCAACATTCAGAAAAAAGGTAAGGCATATATCTATAATTGTTTAATACTTAATTCACCTTCACCACGCATTAATCGTTCTTTAGAAGAAATGGTGGAGGATTACAGCTTAAAATTTGCAGTATTGAATCCACACGAAATGGGAAACGAATAATTTAGCGAAAAAAACGTACAAAACCATACATTAGGAGTAACAATGAGGCGATTGAATAAACTATCCATAGTTATGCTGATTATGAGCTTAGGTATTTGTGATGTTTACGCACAATTTGCCGGAGGATCGGGAACTCAGGAAGATCCTTGGTTAGTAGCAAATAGAACACATTTAGCAAAACTCAACGATTATTTGGGAGAGGCAAATTCATTTTATCATTTTAAGCAAATTGCAGATATAGACTTAGGCTCTGAGCTTTGGACACCTATCGGCTTAACTCAGGCTTTTTGGGGTAATTATGATGGAGATGGATACACTATTAGCAATGCCCATATTGCGGTTTACAGCAATCAACATGCAGGATTGTTTGCTTACGTCAAAGAAGTAGAGTTAAAAAACATTTATATGCAGGATGCTGCCATCTATCCACAGGGTGATATTGATACCGATTATGTGTATCATTGCAACTCACTGCTAGCGGGTTTGGTGGATGCCTCCACCATTCAAAACTGCCATGTATCTGGCAGCATGGATGTGCTGGATAGTATTAATTCTAGTACGGAAATTACAAATATGGGCATACTGTGCGGATATGTAGGCCTAAACAGTAACATTGTGAATTGTAGCTGCGAGGGAGAGATTAATCTTGATTTCCATTTTGATCAATACAGTCACGAAAGAATTGGTGGAGTGGGTGGATTGATCGGTGTAAACTATGGGAATATAGACAAATGCCATAGCAATGCCAATATTAACTTCAGCCTAGATTACATCTACTCAACTCTCAGCTACTTAATGCATTTTGGAGGTTTTTGCGCTACTAATTATGGTACAATAACTAATTCAGCAGCTACAGGCGATGTATCAGGTTCCAACTATGTAGGAGGATTTGTAAGCTATAATGCGGGTGAGATATATCGCTGTTTTGCAAGTGGAGATGTATCTGCCATGGGCTATGCGGGAGGATTTTGTTCGATATATGATATTTATGCGGAGATTGAAGATTGCTACGCAAAAGGCGCCATTAGCTTTGTTAATACTTGGAATATGTTGGGTATTATTCCGTTGGGGGGAGGATTTGTTTCGCAAGTTATAGATCTATCCCAATGTTACTCAACCGGTTATATTGATGCTCAAGATTTTGTATCCGAATTGGGAGGTTTCGCCGCTTATGGCTGGGAAAGTGATGTGCAAAATTGCTATTGGGATACCGAAAGTTCTGGAGTGGATTATTCTTATGCCGCAGA
>JAJBBD010000035.1 GCA_020532355.1 Candidatus Cloacimonadota bacterium
CAGAGCAATGACTAATTATTGAATTTGCAGGTGCCGGACCGAACAAATCTTTTCCTGTAACTGGAGAAGTAAGTCTAATATATATATATTGGATAAATACAATAATGTCAAGATAAAAAAATAAAAGACTGTTGCTCTTTAGCACATAAGATCTCATTGATAAACATACTGTAACAATATGTGTGACAAAGAAATCAATTGCTTCAATCGCTAAATTTCTACTTGCTCAACCTTCAGTGCTTCAAGCTATTATTAGCAATCGTTCAAGCTACCATTTTGCTGTACTCACAAGAGGATCTCTGCTTGAAAAATGCCTAAGCATAGCTTAAGGAAATGGGGGTGCCATATTCAAGCATCTGCAGAAATTAGCGTAACATCATGAGCATTACTTTGTGTAACAAGTATCTACTGCAAAGCATCCTAAGGGTTTATTTCATCAGCATCATGCGGTGAGCACTTTTCACCTTGCCCGCATCAAAACGGTAAAAATACAATCCACTGCTGAGTTCATTGCCAGATTCATCCCTACCGTCGAAAGTGAGGCTATAATATCCTGCTTCATTATGATCTCGGCTAAGGCGGCGTACCATCTGACCACGTGTGTTGTAAATAACAATTTTCACGTTTGACGGTTCTGCCAAAGAATAGCGGATGTTGGTAATGGGATTGAAGGGGTTGGGAAAATTACCCAAGCTTTGGGTGAGTTCTGGAATTTCTGGTACCGGGTTATCACCGTAGTTATCGGTTTTAATATTTAAGGGACCATAGAAGTTTTCTTCACTGTTATAATCCCTACTCATGAGCCAATAATAATAGCTGCTGCTAGGAAGAGTTTCGGCATCAATATATATATAATGCCTTTCTTCAGATGTGTTTGTAGCTTCAATTAGCGGAGAAATCGGTTGGGCTTGAGCTATGTCGTCTGTTTCGGAACGAAGAATATAATAACCCAATACTCCTGTTTCGGTGGCAGTTACCCAATTAAGTTTCACTCTTCCATTATCCAAACAAATGGCGTTAAAACTGGATAGGGTAACAGGCAGGGTGTTATCTTGGCTACTGGAGAACACAATAATAAGCTCGCCGGATTTTTGTTTGGCTTCTGCGATGGAGAAATCGACAGAAGTATCTGTCCAACTTGCAGTAGCATAAAGAAGATTCCATCCGCTACCGGTGTTGAATGCGATGGTGGGAGGAATAAAACCAAGATTGTGATCTATCAGGATATAAGCTCCGCTGAAACTTTCTGCGGAAAGAGTGATATCTAATCCGGCATTACTATATGGGCTTACAGAAGAACCATAACCGACTTCTATATTCAATTCAGTTCCGCCAACTCCATCGATGATAATAGAAGGAGTGATAGTATTATTATTGATATCAGTTACGGGAGGCAGGTCAACTTCAGCTTCGCCATCAATAATTTCCACAATTTCCTGATTTGCGATGCTTACAATGCGGATTTCGTCTATTACAGCAGGAGGCTGAGCGCCCGAGCTTGAATCATTTCTCCAGGTAAAGACCAGGCGTTTGGTGCTGCCTGCAATACCGGTTGGTAATTCGATATCGGCATTCTGCCAAGATGTTTGTAGCAAGAATGGCTCTTCCGAAAGGCTTCCGGAGCTTAGAAGTGTGCCTGCTTCTGGGAAAACTGAGGTATCCACCATATAAACACGCAAATAGTCGTAGTTTGTGTATCCTCCTTCTCCATTTGCCAGCCAATTGAAGCGCAAGAAGAAATTCGTTGCGCTTTCGGGAAAGGCAACATCAGTATAGAAATGGCTCACAGAAGCAGAACTTGTTTCGTAGCCGTTGCTTACTCCGTTATCGCTACTTATATATATGCTTTTTAAACCAGTATTAGATACTACTTCACCAATGTGCCAGCCATTAGTCTGAGTTCCGTTGACGATAACCCAATTATTGCCCACTGATTCAAAGCCTTCTACGAAAGGAATAGATTGAGCTTCGTAAGCAGACCCGCTAAGCGATATCTCCACATCCTCTCCCCCAGCATTGTGAGTGATGGTCACAGTACCCATGCTTTCTCCGGTACTAACGGGATCGAAAGTAACGGCATAGCTTGTGCTACTGCCTTGATTTATACTATAGTTGAGCTGATTGCGGTTCGAATTTTTCTTATCCGCTTCTTGGGAGATTTTTGAGCCTACTTGAGCAACGCTGAAAGCACCAGTGGTGGAAATTGTGCCTTCAAGCGTACCGCCACCGCTATTGGTAATCATAAAGTTGCTAGTGGAAGTATCGTCAACACGAATTACCCCAAAATCTAAGCTATTGGTGCTCACCGATATTTCCGGATCAACTGCCAAAGGAGCGAAAAGCAGTTTCAGATTGGGGCGGGAGGAGGAGGTTTCCCCTCCAGAAAACACGTTTGTTTGGTTACTTCCATCTGCACGTATATATCTGTAACCATTTGTGACGGTGGTGTATTTTACCGTTCCTGTATCGTCATAATCGCTCAAAGTACCAAATGCGGTATCGATGACAATATTATCTACTCCATTCCAAACGAAGGGAGTGCTGAGCGTAAGCATATCCCAGCCCACTGAAGGTGAATAAGTTACGGGGCCGTAAACGGTTTGCATGTTTGTCGCAGTTTGCCAATATTCTCCATTTGTATCTGTAGTATGTTTGATTCTTACAATGAAATTCGGCAAATCATAAATGGGAACGCTAGCCACATCAAAGCCAAGCGTTGTGATACTAATTGGACCCACAATGCCTGCAGTAGCAAGTTCAGCGGCTGTATAAATGCTCTGGCCGTGTAAAGATTTGTACCATGCATTGATAGGGCTTGCTGCTGAAGAGTTTGTAGCAGAAGTACCCGTGCCCAGTATCGCTTCAAATGCCAGACCGGCGGTTACTTCGATGCTATCTGTAGGATCGGATTCGCCACCAGCATAGACTGCAACTACATAATAGGTATAACTGTTGCCATTGCTTACGGCGTAATCTGTGTATGTGCTATTGGGGGTTGTAGTTAAAAGTACATCGTCACGATATACTTTGAAGTTTTGCACATCCCCGCCTGGTGAAGTCCAATTAAGGGTGATAGAACCATCAGCTGGAATAGCGCTGAAATTAGTTGCCGGAGCGTAGTATGCCCCCTGAGGCGGGAAGACAATATGATCGATCCAGGCGCAGTCGCTGCCTACGGATTGAGATACGTCCTTGGTGTAACGCCAGGTGAAAGTACGCAATCCTGAAGTTACAGAATAGCTAGCCTGAGTCCAATTCACTTCGCCAGACCAATTAGCTTGCTCTACACCGTCGACCAAAAAGAAGAGCTTATCATAACTCGATTCTGAGGATACTTTGTAGTAGAAGCTGATGTTTCCAGCCTCAGATACAACTTGAGAGATGCTGATCTCAGTTTGTTGATTATCGCTGATCACTCCAGATTTTGCCGCATAAGTTCCTGAGTATTTTTCGGTGCTTTGTACTATCCAAGGCGAACTGCTGTTATTTGTCCAGTTTTGTGCACTGAAGTTGCCAGTCTCAAATCCTTCGTCGGCTGGCACCAGAATATTTACGGTGATGCTACTCTGAGCGGTGTTGGAATCATTATCGGTAGCGATTGCTTTGATCGAATAATTGCCTGCGCTAAAAGACGAAGTATCCCAGCTCCAAACATAGGGACTGGTAGAATCTGTATATTGAAGCACATCGTTCAAATAGAAAGCTACAGATGTTATATATCCATCGCCATCCGTTGCAGTGGCAGTTACATTAACTGTCGCCCCCATATCGATAGTGCTAAAACTGGCAGGATTGGTGATGGACACACTTGGCATGCTAGGATCCAACGCCATCAATGCGTTGTAGGCATTCACCATGCCATATCCAGTGTACCTATCCCAACCCACTCCGCCATCGATGGTCATATCTGTGGCTGTGGAAGTAAGAATAGTTCTTAATTCGGTAGGTGTGAGTGTAG
>JAJBBD010000036.1 GCA_020532355.1 Candidatus Cloacimonadota bacterium
ACGCGTATTCCGAAATGCCGGAATTAACACCATAATCTCAGTGATCGGAGCTTGGCAAAGAACGGTTCGGGCTGATGATTTGATCCGCTTTGCTGCCTTCAAGCTGCCCTTTGAAAACTCTCTCTATACCGAGAATCTGCTTGCCATAGAAGGAACAGATAAACGAATAGAATATGACGATCTGAGAGTAAACGTTGTTGCCAGAGATACTCTGAGTAAGGAAGGATGGGAAAATAGTAGTGCTAAGAAATATAAGGGCTCTAAATGGGGTGGAATATACCTAAAGGCCCCCAATATCTATTTCACCATCATGGAGAAAGCAAAGGATAAACTTGTGAAGCTCGGTGATATTGCGGATGTCAAATTTGGCATAAAAACAGGAGCAAATGAGTTCTTTTATGCGCATGCGAGTAATCCCATCATAGATCACCTTGGTCGATCATCATGGATTACAGTTGTTCGCAAACCAGCAGAAATTCGCGGCATATTTCTTGATGAATCATGCCTGGAGCATAGACTGTTAGTTGTGAACCCCAAAGAGCTCACTGACAATTTAGCATTGAAGGTGTATATTGAAGATGGAGAAATGGAGCAGTACCATAAACGTCCGACTGTTATTGGGAGACAACCTTGGTATTCACTCCCTTCTTTAGATATTGCCGATTTCATACAGGGACAGATAATTAATGAGCGTTTCATTTTTTGTTTAAACCAGAAGTATCCAGCAGACTGTGTCCTCAATCAAGTAACCCTTAACAAGGAATTCAAAGAGTATGAGATGGAAACACTCATAGCTCTTAATTGCACTATGACTGCTTTTTTCACTGAACTAAATGGGAGAACGGCACTTGGTGAGGGTGCTCTAAAAAATCAGGTTTTCGAAGTGAGGAATCTTTATGTTATTGATCCTAAGCTACTTCGCTCAGATAATCTTGAGCAAGTTATTAATCCATTTAGATTTAGAGAGGTTTACAGTATATTTCGAGAGCTCCAGGTTGATCCTAAGGCTGGTTCCTTTATGAATGCAAATCCCTTACCTGATAGAAAAGCCCTGGATGAAGTAGTCTTTCGAGCTCTTGGATTGACTGACCTGGAGATTAAAGAGCTATATGCTGGAATGCTTGAGCTGACAGCTAATAGACTCAGGAAAGCTAAGACATTCGTAAATTAGGAGGTGATGTAATTCTTATGGCAACTCACAACATTGTTACATACCCAGGAAAGCCCTATTATGCATGCAAGTACGAGGAGCAGACCAAGATCAAACATCAAGTCTTCGCTTCGTACTTCGACACATGGGTCAAAATCGTTGGTAAAGATAGCCCTCTAAACTTCATTGATTGTTTTGGTGGTTGTGGGCTATATGATGATAATGGTAACCTACAACCAGGTAGTCCTATCATCGCAGCCCAGATTATTGAGCAGAATGCTATCTCTCTCAAAAGAGATTGTTGTGTTACAATACTTGATATTGATAAGAATTGCACGGATAACATTCCTCAGGCCTTCAAACTATTTAATTGCAATTGCAGTTATGAGTTAATCAACGCCGATTTCGAAGCATACATCAATACCGAGCTTGCTATGTTAGAAGCTAAAGGAAAAACACTTAGTCCCACATTCTTTTTGATAGATCCATATGGGTATAAAATCAAGCTAGAAACAATAAAACGCCTTATGTCTGTAAAAAACAGCGAAGTTTATTTCAATTTTATGTTCAATGCCGTTAATAGAGGCATCAGTTCAGGTAAAGTTGACAATACAATGGATGAACTTTTCGGCTGCACTGAATGGAGGGATTGCCAACAGCTTCATGGAATTGAACGAGAAGCGTGCATTGTAGACTTGATAAGGAACCAATTCAAGCAGTTCTCGAGATACGTCCTCCCATACAGGATATGTTTTCCATCGATAGATCGGACTTACTTTTATATGATTCATTTGACTAACCATGTAAGAGGATGTGAGATTATGAAGGCATGTTTTGCCGAGTTGAATCATGGAAAGATAGAGTATATTGGTAAAAATCAGAATCAGAGCTTCATTTTCGATCTAATTGAAGATCCTGTCCAAGAGATCGAATCATATATTAGCACTAATTTCAAGAATTCCCGAGAGTCATTCGATGAGTTACTTGATAAAATGATAGATACAACACCATATCTTGGCAAAGACATATCTTCTGCAGTATTAAGTCTATACAACAGACAGTTGGCGAATATTAGGCGTGTTTCATCGAAGAGGCAAAGCAGTAAACCGACCAAAAAAGACATAATTGAGATTTACTAATAATGATAAGAAAAACCTTGCTTTACAAAACAGGTGTTGAGTACGGAGATTATACCATCAACCATGTCTTAGGATGCTCACATGGCTGCACTTATCCCTGTTATGCATTTATGATGGCTCGCAGATTTGGCAGGATAAAAGACTATCAAGATTGGCTGGAACCCAAGCTCGTTGAAAATGCTATTGATCTGTTAAGGAAAGAGATCCCAAAGAAGCAGAAAAGCATTAAGTCTGTGCATCTTTGCTTTACCACCGACCCATTTATGTATGGACATCCTGAAGTAACTGAATTGAGCCTTGAAATCATCAAGCTACTGGATCATTATGGTATAAAATGCACAGCACTTACTAAAGGAGTTCTCCCTCACGAGCTTTCTAAGTTTGATAGAAAGCATGAATGGGGCATTTCTTTAGTTTCTTTCGATGAAGACTTTAGAAAGCAGTATGAGCCATTTTCTATAGATTATCCCACGCGCTTGGCAAGCATGAAGAGCTTGCATGACTTGGATTGTAAAACA
Organism: Candidatus Cloacimonadota bacterium; assembly: GCA_020532355.1. NCBI lineage: Bacteria > Pseudomonadati > Candidatus Cloacimonadota > Candidatus Cloacimonadota bacterium. Next base: position 2,808 of record JAJBBD010000036.1, read on the forward strand.
TGGGTGAGCATAGAGCCATATCCTACGCCCAATATAGTTGAGCAAGACCTGAGATCACTACTTAG
>JAJBBD010000037.1 GCA_020532355.1 Candidatus Cloacimonadota bacterium
ACGATGTCAATTTTTCAAGCACTTACGTGTAGGAAAGATTAGTTAATGAGTATTACTTTGATAGATGCAATTTCTTCTATGAGTTCCAAGACCTGCCTAAGAAGGACATCGCACAGTTATGCAGTGAGATACTGGAAATCAAGTTCCATACGGATATAGTTGAATATGTCTACTTCCACTCATGCGGCAATGTCCGCAAAGCTATGAAACTTATCCGCTCAGTGGAAGAGATAGGCAGATACAAGAACCTGGAAATAGTATCCCAAGCAGATCTGGAAATTGAGGTGATGATGACAGATACAGATCTCATCCTCAACTTCATTAGCCAATATGATCGTCCATTCAATGCAGAACTTATCTCCAAGCTGACCAGTGTAAGCATTGAAGCAACAGAAAAGCTACTGCTCGATTTGCTCCAAAGTCAAGCGATTAAACAGATTGAAGATGATCCACCCATCTACGTCCGAGCCAACCGCTTTCAAGCCAGGATTGGCTATCAGCATTACAAGGGCTGGACTTTCAGCATAGCAGATGCCCACAGGCTACTGGACATCCTGGAACAAGGCAGTTACAAATCCATCCGAGAGATTGCTCAAGAAATCGGCAAATCCAGACAGTGGGTCTATATCTATCTGGAGGCTCTGGCATCGATTGAAGTAGTTGATCTGAGGCAGCACATTTATGTGGTTATCTCCCGCCAGAACGTGCCCAAAATCGGCAGAAAAGTCCAGAAAGGTATATTGGGTCAATTGCGGAGTCTGAATAGGGCTGGGTGCTATAGGTTGATGAGTTAGACGCAATCAACAACGAGGGGCTTGTACAATTGTAGCAAGGATGTTCTGTTGTGGTTTAACAAGGGGCCTATTCATCAGTGCTAGTATCTGTAGTGATAAGCTATCAAGGTGAGAGAGCATTCCATGATAACAGAAGCGATACAGAGTCACTTGGAACAGGTATCTTGAAAGGAATTATATGAGATAGGCATAATGTTGAGAACTCAATGCATTGACAAAAAATAGCACTCCAGTTAGTTGCATCAACTGCCAATATCGAAAAAGAGGCTGCGCAATGAAGAAAATTATCGACATCAACTGGAATTCGTTCAGGTCAAAGTTTAACGGAAGAGAACAGGAAAAGTTCGAGGAATTGAGCTATCTATTGTTTTGTAAAGAACATGGGCAGGATTTTGGTATTTTTGGTTACAAGAATCAGACTGGAATAGAAAAAAATCCTATTGATAAGAACGGAGTGTTGGTAGGATTCCAAGCTAAGTTTTTTGAAACCAGAATAAGCGATAACGTGACAACAATAAGGAACGGTATCAGTAAAGCTAAACAAGAGAATCAGGATATAAAAGTAATATACTACTATATAAATAAAGACTTTACAGAAAGTAGTTCCAAGGGAGTCAAAGTCCCAAAGTATAAAACACGCATTGAAGACCACGCGTCAGGACTAGGTATTGATATCGTGTGGAAGACACCAAGTCAACTTCAAGCCCAACTAAGACTTGATAACCATCTATCCATTGCTGAGTACTTTTTTGACCTAAAACCAGGTTTGATAGATACGATTATGAACATCCAACAACATAAAGATCCGATTTTGCAGCCTATAAAAACTCAGATTGAGTATTCGGGTCGAGTTATCAAGATTGATAGGTCGGCAACTATCAGCTTAATCGAAAATGAATTGAAGTTAAACTCAGTACTAGTCCTTAGCGGTGACGGAGGTACAGGAAAAACTGCTATAGTGAAAGAACTGCTTCCCTCATGTCAATCCTACATTTCTTATGTGTTTAAAGCTTATGAATTTAATATTAGTTCGCTTCACGAGTTTTTCAAAAAGTGGGGTGATGTTACACTTCTGGATTTCCTATATGAGCACCAAAATGTTCCGTGTTTAGTAGTCATTGACTCTGCAGAGAGACTCTCTGATATTGATGATCTACAACCGTTTTTTGAGTTTTTCGAGGCATTACTGAAGTCTAAATGGTGCGTTATCTTTACAACAAGAAACAGGTATTATTCAGATCTCATGTATCTACTGAATGAACGGTTCAAAAGCAACCCTTGTAGAATTGAAATACCACTCTTGGAAGCTGATGAGTTGCAAAGAATTTCCCGCGAGAATGAGTTTGCATTACCTTCAAATTGCAAATTTATCGACCTGATACGTACGCCATACTATCTACAAGCGTATTTAGATAATTATCAAGATATCGGATGTAATCAAGATTATAAAGGCTTCTTTGAGTATTTATGGACGCAAAAGGTAATGAGATCACAATCCAAAAAGGATGGCATGCATATTCTTCGATCTGATTGTATGCTCCAGATAGTGAAGAACAAAGCCGAAAGTGGATGCTTCTACATTGATCCGAACTCGTATAACAAAAAGGCCATTGAATTGCTTAATGCTGACGAAGTATTAGGATATGACGAAAGCATCTTATGTTACTTCATTGCTCATGACGTTATCGAGGAGTTGGCACTACGTAAACTACTTGATAAAGAATTTGCAACCAAGTCCAGTATCGAAGGCTTCTTTGAGAGCATTGGTAGCTCTCTGATAATTAGAAGGGCATTTAGGGCTTGGTTATTAGACAGAATAGAATCTGAGCCAGAGCAAGTTCGGTTATTGATAGATGCGACATTATCACAAAGCTCTCTTTCAGCATATTGGCGTGATGAGTCTTTTATATCGATCTTAACCTCCACAAAGGCAAATGAGTTCTTTAATTCTATTGAAACTAATCTCATAAAGAACGATTTCGAACTTATGTACAGGCTAACTTTCCTTCTAAGAACCGCTTGCAAAGAGTTTGACAGCACAGTTGCCAGCCGTGTTATGAAAGAAAAACCGAGTGAAGAATATCTTAAATATGTGTTTACTCAACCGAAGGGACAAGGCTGGGACTTTGTTATAGAATTAATCTTCAAACAGAGAGAATCACCTATGAATTGGAGAATCATCGTTCCTCTTTTACTGGATTGGACAACAAAGCATAGAAAAGGTTCAACAACCTGTTGTGCAGGTAAGATTGCACTTTATAAATACAGAGAATTGATGTCTGATGACCATTCTCGTTATATAGAGAGAGATATTGAAGATCAATTAGTAAATGTGATTTTGAATAGCGCAGGTGAGATCAAAGACGAATTGTCTGGCTACTTCGAATCAGTGTTGAATCCTGATAGACCCCGAAGGGACAACCTCGTTGAAAAATTGTTAACATCGTTGATTGACTCAGCAGAAACCGTCAAGGCACTGCCAGAATATGTTGAAAAACTTGCCTGGCTGTATTGGGTCGCTCAGCCAAGAGACGACGAAGACTACTACGGATATAGGGTCCGTGACATAGAACGAGAGTTTGGTTTATCTAGTTTCTGCGAACATCATTATCATCCTGAGAGTGCTTATCAGACACCAGTTTACTATATGCTAAGATGTCACCCTGTTATGACGTTTGACTTCATAATCAAACTGACAAACCACTCAGTTGAGACCTATGCTCAATCTGAAAGAGGGAAATATGTTGAGAGTATAGTATTATTGATCGATGGAACAAAATACAAACAGCACATTGATTGCTTACTGTGGAATTTGTACCGTGGAGTGAGTGGAGGTCCTGATATTTTACAATCAATACATATGGCGCTTGAGAAATGGTTATTAGAATTGGCAGAAGAAG
>JAJBBD010000038.1 GCA_020532355.1 Candidatus Cloacimonadota bacterium
TACTTTAGCTTAAGAAAGGCAAAAGGAGAATACAATGTCTTACAAAGCATTTTTCACCCAAGATGCTCATGGTTCAGAATCAGGAACCAAGGCAATGAGCAGAATAAGTATGGAATATGATCTACATGGGAAAAGATATGTATCCGAAAGGGGAAATGTATCAAACTCTCGCACCCAAGCTCTGCTCAAAATCGGTATCAGCTTAGCATGTTTGAATCAACATCCAGGAGTTAATATGAAGCAGGTTCTTTTTCTGGCTACAATGATTATTGGTCTGTCTTTACTGCTTGCAAATCCCACTATAGTCCACGTGCCTGCTCAAGCTTCTACTATTCAGGAAGGGATAGATCTAGTCGCTGACGGGGGAACAGTAATAGTCGCAAGTGGTACCTATAGTGTGAATGAGTTATCCTGGGCGAACAAGCATGTCCGCCTATTAGGATCTGGCAATCCAGTACTCACGAGCGGTTCGCATGCCATTAAGTTGGACTGGAGCGGTATAAACAATACTGATCGAATTCATGGATTCACATTCCAAAACTGTTATGCTTATGATAATGGCCCTGCAATTATGTTACTTGAAGGAGCATCACCACTGGTCTCAAATTGTACTTTCGATGATAACAGGGTGCAGGGTGAATACAACATGCAATTCAATAATCCATCTGGATATGGTGGTGCTGTATTCATTCAAGGTGGTTCAAATCAGTTAAACTCACCCAGATTTGAGAATTGCACTTTTACCAACAACGCAGCGGCTAATGGTAATGGTGGTGGTGCAGTTGCGTTGTTTGGGCCTGCAACATTTCTATCCTGCACGTTTACGGATAACTGGACATCGACAGCTGTGGGCTTTGGCCCTCCCGCATATTTCGCCGCTGGTGCCATCTTGATCTATGGTGATGATTACAATGGAGACATCCTGATTCATAATTGCACCTTTACTGGTAACTCTGGTCAAAATAGAGCCAATGACATATGGGTAGCAGGAAGTAGAGGTATTAATAATCTTACCATTGAGAACTGTACGTTTAATCCAGATACCAGCTATTATTCTGAGCCCGCAATCTGCCTCTTTTATGAAAACATGCCATATTTTGAGGCATCAAGCACAGATTTTGTAATTACCGGGAACACGTTTAAACTCTCAGATAAAGGCGCTGTGTACTTCCATGATTATGCCGGTCGCTGTAGTATGAAATTTAACAATAACGTTATTGATGGGATCGAGGGTACGACCTATGGTTTACATCTCTATTACTATGGTGGGGCTCCTCAGAATCCTGATTACTTCCAGTTTAACAACAACACGCTTCTGAACTTGACAAGTTCGGGATTAGTGCTGTTCAAAGGATCAGACTATACTATTGAAAACAATATATTCCACAACTGTTCTCCTTATGATGTGGAATGGGGTGGTCATACCGGAAATCCCAACCACGCCACTGAAAGCCTGACCATCAATAACTGCTTCTTTAATGATCTTACTAACCATGTTGACACACAGGGTAACGCATATCAGGTGTTCTCAATATCCAACCCGGTTGTGGCTTCGGATCCTCAGCTCGACTCTTATTATCAGCCTCTCTGGACAGCCAGCACCATGTCGCCTTGTATTGATTCCGGTGTTGGTACTGATGAGGACGGCACTCCAGCTGATATTGGAGCCTATCCTGCAGTGAACCATACTCGTGACGTATATACTATGCCAACGAATGGAACCCCGAAATGGATGAGCTTCCCGGTGCTGAACAGGACCACTCCAAGCTATGATATAGCTGAGAATTACTTTGCTCCGATAACGGATGTTGATGTCCTTGATCAAGTGATTTGGAAAGATGGGAATAATCCACCAGAGTCTATGCATATCCAAGAAGGATTGTTGTTAAACGGAGACTCTCCCGTACGAAGTGTCCTTGGTTACAAGATAGAGCTCCAACCTGGAGTTACTCAAGCTATTGAGATCCCAAGCTCTGGCTTTGTACAATCTCCCAATACCGTCATCAATCTATATGCCCATCCCGCTGGATCTTCTACGGGGGTAAACGAAAACTGGATAGGCTATTACCTGCCACAGAGTTCCAGCCCCTTCACTGCTCTTGCCTCCATTCTGGATAAAGTAACTTCCATCAAAACGCAATATTGGAGTGCCATTAAGGGCAATGGGTTCTGGAAGGTCAGCTCAGCGAACTTAACTCTGAACTATGGAGATATGGTAGTTTTAACCGTAACCGAAGATTGCAGCTTCGCGTGGAGCAATGTAACCCCGATAGACCCGAAAGTAAGACCCAAAGCAACTGCTTTTGAGTATGTGGAGAAACTTGATTACACCCCCATGTTCATCGACCTTAGCGGTTTTGATGTGTTACCGTCTGAGATCGGCCTGTATGTGGATGGAGAATGTAAGGGCGCGGTAAAGGTTGAAGGCGATTATACCGATCTTTGCGCGTATCTGGACAAGTATGAAGTTATCAATCCGGAAGATTGCGAATTGGTGTTCTATTTTGATACCAAGGCAGTGGATAACGTTAAGCAGCGTTGCCGGCTGGATTCCAATGACATGAAGCTTATGAGTGAGTTTGGCATTCGGCATTATGAGATTGCCATAAAAGCAGAAACGGAGCTTAACCCCATTATCTCCAAAAACGCTTTATCGCCAAATTACCCCAATCCCTTCAATCCGCAGACTACCATCAGCTATGAGATTGCCTCAGATGGTATTGTTAAGCTGGATATCTTCAACCTGAAGGGTCAACTGGTAAAGACCCTGGTAAATGAAAACAAAGTATGCGGACCACACAAAGTGGTGTGGAACGGAACTGACAAGTATGGCAGGAAGGTAGCCAGCGGATTGTATCAATATCGCCTGACTACCAAGGAAGGAAGCATCACCAAGAAGATGATGCTGATGAAGTAAGTAATGTTAATTTGCAAGGGAGGGTTACGCTCTCCCTTGCTCATTTTAACAGTATCCTACGCGGGAATGACAGATTATAACAGAGAAAGGATAGGATCTAAGATGATTGGAGCAACAATGAAGAGACTGTTATTGGTAACCCTAATGGTGGCATTTACCACGATGAGCTTTGCCGTAACGCTAAATGTAGCAATAGATGGCAGCGAGCAATACATCTCCATTCAAGCTGCCATAGAAGCTGCTAGTAATGGTGATACGGTATTGGTACATCCCGGTAGATACATCGAGAATATTGATTACATTGGCAAATCCATCACTGTATGTAGTCTGGAGGCCACTACCAATGACAGCACCTACATTAGCCAAACCATTATCGATGGCAATCGCAATGGCTCTTGCGTTGCCTTTCGCAATGCCGAACAGAATGCCACTCTAAGGGGTTTTACCATTACCAATGGGACAGGTTTTCTGACCTATGACGAACTTACAAGAGGGGGAGGAGTACTGATTAATAACGCCTATATGACTGAGGGGTCAGTTTCTCTTACAAATTGTGTGATAACCGGTAATCATGCCGGGATGGGAGCGGGTATTAGTTGCTTAAATGCCTCGTTGCAATTGAGCGGCGTAAATATTCACCACAATTATAGTCTGGCATCCGGTGGGGGGATTCTTTTTACAGGAACCAATACAATGATACCAAGTATTGTTTTTGACCCTGTGAATAGATGTTCCGTTTATGAGAACTATGGAGCTGCCCCGGTAGATATAGCCGTTTTTGACATTCCCGCCAACTTGACAATCCACTTGAACAAAGCGACCATCAGTCCACCCTCAACCTTCTATATCGGCAGGCATAACAATTTATCCAGTCTGCAGCAGTATCATGATACGGCTGTTGTACAGCAGGCTCATCGCACGGAAATAAACCGTGACTTTTACGTTAGCCCCAATGGAGATGATAACAATAGCGGTATCAGCCCTGATGAGCCAATGCGCACCATCACCAGAGCAATGCATCTGATAGCTTCCGATAGCCTTGAGGTCAAAACTATCCATTTGCTGACGGGCGTGTATGAAGAAGCTGAAGGGCAAATCTACCCCATCCCGATCAAGTCCTACACCAATCTCGTCGGAGCAGGGTCGGATTTGGTTACGTTAACATCATCAGTGGTTTGCACATTAGGTTATCCAAGATTCATCAATGCCATCAAAGCTAGGCACAACACGATTTGCGGATTCACCATTACTGAAAGCGTGCCCAGCAACAGAAGGCCATATACAAACCCATCAACCCAAGATAACTTGTATCTGAATGATGTGGTGATATCAGATATCCAAGCTTGTGAGTATAGCGCATTTATGATAAGTGTACCAAGAAACGTTGAGATCAATAAACTGGTCATCAAGAATATCACAACCCCACATATAGTTGTAGATTTTAATAAGGTACATGATTCAAAGATCAGCAATTCAACCTTTACGAATATCCATTCCACTTATGTAACCGATGACCCTTTTTTCAGAGGTTCTGCCGTAATAAGCTTCAGGGTTGTAGATTCGTTTACTTTTGAGAACAATGAAGTTAGCAACATGAGTGTGTACTACGACCAACCCACCTTTGCTATCTCTTTGTGGAATCCAAGGACTACCGAGGCAGTAGACATTAGGGTTAACAATTGCCTGTTTGACAACATCAGAACCAACGATGACCGAGCTGCGCTGTTCGGTAGTAACGACTATAGCAACGTAGAAATCTCAAACTGCACTTTTTATAACAATTATGGTTCTGTGGCAGCAGTGGGGCTAATTGGAAATATAAGAATGCGAAACAACATCTTTTTCAACCCTGTAGCTGATCATGAGATTGTGATGTATCCTCCAATATCGGGACAGCAAGACCCGTGTAATCTTGATATAGATTACAGCTACATTCGCGGTGGCGAAGAAGGCATATATAATATTTCAAACTTCAATACATTAAGCTATGGGGAGCAGAACCTAAGTGAGGGGGAATTGTTTGCCGACACCAATGCCGGTAATGTGGAATATCTTCGTCTTGCTCCAGGATCTCCCTGCATTGATGCGGGTACTCCTGATATCTCTCTACTGGGTTTGCCGCCCTATGATCTGGCGGGTAATCAGCGGGTGTGGAACGGGATCATAGACATGGGAGCATATGAATATGGCTCTCAGCCCTGGGTGAGCATTAATGATCCGGAGTTGCCTGCCATCGATCATCTTGTTCTGAGGCAAAACTACCCCAATCCTTTCAATCCTACTACCACCATTGCCTATAGCTTGCCGGAAGCCTCGAAAGTGCGGCTTGACATTTACAACGTCAAAGGACAATTGGTCAAAACCCTGGTCAATGCTGAAATGCCTGCTGGGCTGCATAGTGTGGTGTGGAACGGTAGAGACATGAATAATAAGGCTGTAGCCAGTGGCGTATATTTCTACCGCGTCAGCAGCCCGAAGGCAACCCATACCAAGAGAATGCTGCTCATGAAATAGTATCTTACACACTATGTATGAAGCCCGGGGCAAGACTCCGGGCTTATCCATTTTATCACACTAACTGATAAAGACCTTTGCGTAATTGCCTCAGACTGCCACTATTGCGCTGAGTTCGAGTAGTTATCCACAAGTTTTGAAGATTTTTCGCCGCGATCGAGAAAAGAAGCCATTTTTACCCGGTAGTGTCTCAAAGGTTGGTGTAAAATAGGTAACGCCAGATGAAGAAAAAGGTTGAGCCGGATCCCGCACTTTGTTTTGATGGTTTTGACAAGAAATCTACAAGACAAGGAGAAGATCATGA
>JAJBBD010000039.1 GCA_020532355.1 Candidatus Cloacimonadota bacterium
CTCTTGGGAGCAATCAGGGATATAGTGGATGTGACCACAGCGATTGTGATCCTGGTCGGGATGCAGAATGCCAAGGACAAGCTCAATCAGATCAATGAGTATTATTTCGATAGATGCAACTTCTTCTATGAGTTCCAAGACCTGCCCAAGAGGGACATCGCACAGTTATGCATTGAGGTACTAGAGATAAAGTTCCATCCAGATATTGTCGACTATGTCCACTTCCACTCCTGCGGCAATGTCCGTAAAGCCATGAAGCTCATCCGATCAGTAGAGGAGATTGGTAGATACAAGAATCTTGAAATAGTCTCGCAAGCCGATCTGGATGATTGAGGTGATAATGACTGATAAAGAACTCATCCTCAATTTCAACAATCAGTATGATCGCCTGTTCAATGCAGAACTTATAACCAAACTGACCAGTGTAAGCAGAGAAGCAATAGAAAAGCTACTACCCGAACTGCTCCAAAGCCAGGCAATCAAGCAGATTGAAGATGACCCACCCATCTACGTCCGAGCTAACCGCTACCAAGCCAGGATCGGCTATCAACACTACAAAGGCTGGACTTTCAGCTTAGCAGACGCCCACAGGCTACTGGATATCATGGAACAAGGCAGATACAAGTCCATCCGAGAGATTGCACAAGACATAGGCAAATCCAGACAGTGGGTCTATATCTATCTGGAAGCTCTGGCATCGATTGAAGTGGTTGATCTGAGGGGCTTCATATATGTGGTTATTTCCCGCCAAAACGTGCCCAAAATTTGCAGAAAAGTCCAGAAAGGTATCTTGGGTCAACTGAGGAGTCTGAATAGGGCTGGGTGCTATAGATTGTTGAGTTAGGATATATGAGTAGATACGATGAATAAAACAATTGACTTTTTTGGGGTTACTTAGACCATTGTACTTTCATGGTAAAGGCTCAGAATCTCTTGCCTTAATAGCATTATAGTATAGGAGAAACCTAGTGTTTGATCAAGCAGTGACTATCCAAAGCTTACGAAATATCATATTGATGGAAAACCGAAAGGGTAACTATCTTGTGAGTAGGTTTATGCCGGGAGTTACTCGTTTTGATAGACGCATCGACACATTAATCAGTTATAAGAAAAAAATCATTGGCAGTGGCAACATCGATGCTAATGCATCGATTATCAAGAAAATTAGCGAACTGATTGATAGAATCAGAAGGAAAAGAGATGACGAGATTGATCAGCATCTTGTTAGAATCATATCAGCGCTAAATGATAGCAATTGTAAAGTGACAATTTATCAGAAAGAATCCGATGGAAACAAACCAATATATGTCGTGAATGATGAGCCGGAAAGTTACTTCGCCCTAAAGCATCTACAATACTGCCTCAGAAAACTGTACAAAGTAAAACAATCAAATAGGTCTGAGATTGTTAGTCAACTTGCAGGCATCATAGATGACAATTTTCCTAAGTATATTTACCGCACTGATGTTGAAAACTTTTATGAAAGCATCCCTGAAGCCGTGCTGGATCATATAAAGAGGGAAAACTTACTATCCAGATTTAATAAACGCATATTAATTCAGATAATGGAGCAGTATTATACTTCATCAGGTTCAAGGCTTGGTGTGCCACGAGGAATAGGTGTAAGCGCATATTTAGCAGAACTATATATGCGTGAATTTGATCATCGAGTATCCTTGATTAATGATCTGGTTTTCTATAGGAGATATGTAGATGACATGATTTTTGTCTTTACGCCAAGTACACTTTGTAACATAAGCGCTTATAAAGCCATGATAGATAAGACATTCTCAGATTTTTCATTAAGAAAGAACACATCAAAGTCAAAGGCTTACGGATTAACTAATCCCGCTAATCAAAGCATGTCTTATAAATTCGATTTTCTTGGGTACAACTTTCATTATAAAGGCAAATCACTTTTCATCGGTCTTTCAACACACAAGATTAGCCGAATTAGGGCTCGGATGGATGCTGTATTTGCAGCATATGTTGCAAATAAAGCATATAATAAAAGAAAAGAGGACCGGATGCTGCTCAAGCGTTTGAGATATCTTGCCGGGAACACAAAACTACAAAATAGAAAATCAAACATTTTGATTGGCATATACTTCTCAAACACTCTTGTAAATTGCTTCTCCCAACTCAAGAAACTCGATAGTGAACTCAATAAGAAGTTGATCAAGCTTCAGCTATCGAGCACACTAATGAACCGCTTTAAAAGCGTCAGCTTTGAAATTGGCTTTAAAGAAAAAATGTTTTTTATCTTAACTCAAAGTGATTTCAAAGAAATTTCTGAATGTTGGAAGGGCGTGAAGTGAAGAGAACCTTGAATCCGAAGAGGAAGTCAAAAGAGAGAATATTATTATCAGATGTTCTCCCATTTGAGATTCCTTTATCATTTTCAAACAGGCATTTCTATGAATTGATAATCAGCTTAAAAGTGCACTTCGATGAAAAAGGAGAAATCTGTTACGATAGAGATTCGAGCATATGTAAGGAACTAGTTGGCAAAGTCTTCAACGGTGATATGAACAAGACAGAACAAACAGTTAGTGCAATTCTATCAATTCTTCTTAACGGGGAACAAAACGATAAGGGCGACATTACTATACCTTACTTGTATCGCATTATACACAAAGATATAGACTATCGTGAGCTCGCAATAGTGCATCCGAGAAACCAGCTAAGAGTTATGGAGTATATTGACAAGTATAAACATCTAATAACCTATTTCTGTTCGTTAAGTCCATTCTCAATCAGGCACCCGTCCAAGGTATCCATGAATGCTGAATCATTCCATGCGACAGACATACCCAGTGATGACGAAAGCTATTTCTATCTCGATAACTTCTTCTTATACTCACGATACAGAAACTTACATGAATTCTATGAATCACAGGAATATCATAGATGCGAAACTAGGTTTGACAATCTATTTAAGTTCGATATTGCCAAGTGTTTTGACAGCATCTATACCCATAGTATTTCATGGGCAATCTACAATAAAGAGGCGGTTAAAAGAGAAATTGGAAAATCGAAGCATACTTTTGCTGGCAAGTTTGATTCTCTTATGCAAGCTCTTTCCTATAATGAGACTAATGGTATTGTAATTGGTCCTGAGTTTTCGAGAGTTTTTGCTGAAATGATTCTACAAAGGATTGATAGAGACGTCCATGAAGGATTGCCTCAAGAGATCAAACATAAACAAGACTATGAGTTGTTCCGCTATGTAGATGATTACTTTCTATTCTACAACGATCCATCCACGAGAGATTGTGTAGTTGATCACTATGAGCTACGACTAAGAGAATATAAGCTCTCTATCAATCACTCAAAATCAGAACTCATAGAAAGACCGATTATTACAAAAATGACGATCTTCAAATCAAAGATTAAAAACCTGCTTAATAACATAAATCTACCTATCTATGAGTTAGGGTCTTTCCTTAATAGTTCAACCGAGTTCAATGAAGATGAAGTCCAGAGATTCATAAATAAGATCAAGAAAGCTGTTCATACTTCCAATGCAAAAGTGGATTTCAAGCTGATTGTCAAAGAATCGGGAACGGAGTTGAAAGAAGTTCTACCCTACACAATCGGACTCCTAGCAAATAGAGTTTCTGATTATTTGAGAATCATATCACTGTTTAACAACAAGAATGTGGTCATTAGTGAGGGTATCTTACAGGATAGTTTGTTTATACTCAACGAATTGCTCGATACTGTTTTTTATATCTACTCAATGGCTCCTCGAGTAAATTCAACTATAAAACTATGTAGAATTATTAACTCGGTAACTATAGCTTTGAACGATAGACAGAGTTTGTTTTGTGGGGGCAAACATCGGGTATATAAGTTTATATTTGATCGAACAGCTGATATACTTAAACGAAACACTAAGAAAAAGTATGCAAGACTTGAATCGTTGTACTTGTTAGTAGTGTTGAAGGAGTTAGGGAAGCAATACTGGTTTGAAGAGGATACCCTGGAAAAGTATCTGGGTCTTAGAAATAGCAAAGGTTTAATAGATCCTGAGATTGACCTGGATTATTTTCAGATTACTGTGATATTATTCTACGTCCGGGACAAGAAACGATATAGCAACATTCGTTGTAAAGTTACCGAGATTGCTTCTAAGCGATTAGCAGCAAATGATCTTGAGACAAATAAGAAAAAAACAGAATCTGTCCTTTTACTTCTTGATCTGGTTTGTTGTCCATATATAGAAAATACTGAAAAAGTCAATCTTCTGAAATCATTCGGACTGGATTCCAATTTTCAAGAAATAATAGATGCTGTTATATATAGACGCCACTGGTTTACTAAGTGGAGTCACTTCAATATCCGAGCTGAGCTTGAAGCAAAAAAGAGTAAGCAAGTGTATTAGTTTTGCGCACCGTCACTCTACAAGATACACACCTGCGCATTCCTGATTCTCATTAAAAGTGAGATCAGGAGAGGGGAAGCAAATATGACGGTATGCTTCCCTTTTTCTTTATCTGAACTCTGACTCCAATGATATTGTCTGTTTTATGATTTGGCTATTGACAGATTAATCCCTCTCTTTATACTGGTTTTATTCCAATTTGATCCCATTTTATACTGATTCTGATGGGGTCTCCAGATGTGATTGCATCTGGAAAGGAGCTTAGTATGGAAGACAGATGGCTATCAGTCGAGGAGA
>JAJBBD010000040.1 GCA_020532355.1 Candidatus Cloacimonadota bacterium
CAACACTGCCAAAATATCCAATCTAATCTTTTTAAGTCCGTTTATCTCGATGTTCTTTATTCAAAGCATCCTGAAGGAATCTATCCATCCGGCTACAATTATCGGATTGTTGCTAATAGTAGTCTCAAACCTCGTTCAAAAGAGTAATCTTTAGCTTTTTGTTTCTGCAAGTTTCTGTTTACAGATATTTACAGCATTGCGACTGCGTTCTATCTCCTGCTCGTTTCCTAATTGCTCTTTTAACGCTAAGCTTCTACTATAATACTTTAAGGCAGTATTAAAATCTTCGGTATCGAAACTGATATTGCCCAGATTTCCCAAGGCATTTATGATCTCAAGCTTATCGTTCATTTTTGTAGCAAGCTCAAGTTTTTGCAAAAACCACATCTTTGCTTCATCTAATCTCTGCAATTCATAACAGCACCATCCAAGATTACCCAGTGCAATAGATTCATCGCGTAAGAACTTGGATTCTTTGCTTATACTCAGACTTTGCGAAAATGCATCAAATCCTTTTTCACCATTACCTTGCGCTAAATAGATTAACCCCAAATTAGAGAGTGTTTTAGCTTCGCGTTGCTTATCTTCTAACATTTGAGAAAGTTTCAGGCTTTGGTTGTGGAAATTTATTGCTTCTTCATGTTGTTTATGATGCTGATGCCAAATACCTAAGTTGTTTTGGGCAATGCAGATCTGAAGTTTATCATCAAGCTTAACTGCGGTTTGATATTGTTTTTCAAAACTCCTAATCGCAAGCTCAAAGTTTCCTTTATAAAAAGCTGCTACACCAATAAATCTCAGCAATTCGCAGTATAGGATGGTCTCATCTGGTATATATTGTTTTGCTTCCTGTATCAAAGCATCTGCCTCATCCCATTTCCCGGTAAGCCAGTATATATCTGCAAGCTTGATCTGCAATTCTGCTTTTTCTACGGGATCGGTTAAATAGCCTAAGAGAGTTTTCCCTAATTTGAGAGCCAAAGAATTGTCAAAACTTTTTGCAGCTTTATCTACTCCTAGTTTTAGGTGAGGTATCGCTTTTTGGGGCAGTTCTGCTTTAATATAGTGATCTGCCAGAGCAAAGATAAAATCCTCTAAGTTATCCGCAAACAGTTTTTCTATGGCAGCAGCCGTGAGTTCATGCAGTAACTTCCTGTTCTGTAATAGTAATGTTTGATATGCTACTTCACGGGTAGTAATGTGTTTAAAAAAATAGGTCGAGAAATCAAAGCCTAAAAGCTTCATTATTAAAGAATGCTCTTCCAGCTTGCCCAGCGTGCTTTCCAGATTAACAGGGTCGTCCAATCTAGATTCTACTTCTCGCAAAATCTCCACAAAAAACTCATTTCCTATAACTGAAGCCTTGTGAAGAAGTAAACGCAGATGTTGAGGTAAAGCATCTAGTCGGGATAAGATCAAAGCATGCAAATTGCCCGGTACAGGATATTCATCAAGATCCGTTTGGGGCAGATTACTAATGTAATTACACCATTCTTCCAGATAAAAAGGATTACCGGCAGATAGTTCGCTCACCAGCTTAAGAGTTTCTTTGTTTAAGTTCTTAGTTTGGTTATAGCTGTTAAGTAATTCATTTATCTGAGCTGCATCAAGTGGCTCCAATTCCATTACCTTAAAAGATGAGTGATTTGTTATTGCTTCCAAAATTGGATAATCCAATCTATACAATGCAATAATCAGAATTGGAATATGATTTTGTTCAAATCTTGCCAAAAGAAATTCTAGTGTGTGAGCGCTAGATTCATCAATAAGGTGAATATCGTCTAGAATCATTATGATGTCTTTAGATTGGGACTGAGCGCTAGAAACTATCGCCATTAATACTGTCTCCATTGCTCTTAAGATATGATTCAGAAGGTCTTTACCTTTTTGTTCAATTCTAGCATCCGGAATTTTGATTTCAAGTAAAAATGCCAATAACGGCAAACAATCCAATACGTCATCTGGGTGATTGTTGAGCTTGGATAGTTTGGTTATACCTGTTATTAGTTTTTCTTTTTTATGTGCTGTAGTGCTGTTGTGCGATATCTCAAAATAGCTTTCAATAATACGAACAAACATATTGAATGGAGTTGGACTTATGCTTGAACAACGTCCCTGTAAAATTAATGCCGCTTGCTTAGAAATACAAAACTCTTGTAGAAGTCTACTTTTTCCAATTCCCGCATCCCCTTTAATTCCGATAACTCTGGTGCCGCTTTTTGCCATATTAAACGCTTCGGTAAGTTCTTTTAGCTCGGCTTGCCTACCAATAAACACTGATGATTTTGATACATGGAAGGAACTTTTCTGCCCGATAACAAGCCAACAATCAATAGGTTGATCCATGCCTTTAACGTTTACGGGACCCTTACTCTCAAAATCAAATATGTGCTCTACCAACTGCTTAGTTCGATTTGGAAGCATGATTCGATTAACCGGGGCATTACTCTCCATTCTACTGGCAAGGTTTACCTGAGGACCGTATACAGTAAAATCACCTTCACGGGATTCTCCTACTTTTCCTACAGACACCAAACCTGTGTTGATTCCTATCCGCAATCCCAATTCAACAGATTCAAAACCTTGTTCTCGGTTGAGCAGTTTATTATACAACCGAAGTTGTTCCTGCATCTTAATGGCAGCCAGCACACTCCGCTGTGTATCTTGTTCAGTAGCCTTTTTTGCACCAAATAAAGCCATTATTCCATCTCCGATGTATTTATCTACAAAGCCACCATAAAAACTAATGCAACGGCTAAATATCTTCATAATGTCATCCATTTTTGCATGGATAACTTCTGGCTCAAAAAGATTGGAGATATTAGTAAATCCTTTAATATCGGCAAAAAGAACGGCTACTTCACGAAGCTCGCCTTCTCTAAGGCTTTTTTTCTGTTCTTCCTCGTCTTCAACCATGAAGTCTGGTCCAAACCAAAGATCATCATTCACTCTGCACTTCCTATTATTCCATCAACTATTTCTGGTAATAATTCACCGGATTTCCCTTGATAGAATTCATCTATGAACCCAAGATTATCCGGTTTATCTAAGTTTACGGCTATTGTTTTTGCCCCAAAGAGTTTTGCTGTCATTACAAATCCTGCAGCAGGATATACTGTCCCACTGGTTCCTATAATCATAAACACATCACAAGATTTTAGGTTTTCTTCGATCTCATGCAAGAAATATGGAATCTCTCCGAACCATACAATATCTGGGCGCAAGTAACTCCCGCATTGAGAGCATAAAGGTAAATCTTCTTCTAAGTTTATTGCCTCAATCATAAACCTTTTATTACAGGAGGTACAAAAACATCTATTTATACTACCATGCATTTCCAGGACTCTCCTGTTTCCAGCCTTAAAGTGCAATCCATCCACATTTTGTGTAATAAGATGAAATCCATTCTCGAGTTTATCTTCTAACTTTTTTAACGCCAGATGACCAGGATTGGGCTTTACCTGCATAGCTTGATTGAATCGCTGTTTATAGAATTCCCATACTAGCTTAGGATTTCGGATAAAACCTTCAGGGCTGGCAACATCCTCTACTCTGTGGTTTTCCCATAAGCCGCCGGAATCCCTAAACGTGCTGATGCCGGATTCAGCACTGATTCCGGCACCAGTCAAAACAAGGTATCGCTTCATTTCATTAATATCATCTTTTTGCTTATGCTCTGATTTTCGCTCTGTAATCGATAACTATAGATGCCGCTGGCAACAAGGCTGCCATTATTATCTGTACCATTCCAATTAAATATGTTTTGCCCAGCAGGTAAATCTTTATCTACCAAATCTTTTACTAATTGACCCTTTAGATTGTAGACGCTTAAGCGAACCTTGGCCGATTTTGGCAAATAGAATGCTATGTTAGTATTGGGATTAAAGGGATTGGGATAGTTTTGTGCTAAACTGATAGCAATGGGAACAACTGTTTCGTCATTACTATTACTTGATCCTTCAACTCTAATATCGTCTATATACCAACCTTCACCAGTAACATACGCATCACTTCCAAAGACAAAACGAAATTGAACTTCTCCAGACACATTTCCCAGAGGAAATTCTGCTTCAGTCCATGAAAAAGTTCCCGAGTAAACTGGTGTTCCCGAAGCAAAAGGAGAATCAGGATTGTTATAAATGGTTTGCGGATACCCCCCAACTGGCTCAATGGCACTCCATCCTCCACCATTAACTGACATCTGCACCAATCCACCATCCCATGCTCTGTTGGGATAATCATCATGATCTTCTGCATCCATCCAATGCCAAAATTTCAGGGAACTGCCCGGATATACTGTAATATCCGGTGAGACTAATGCACCATAAGCACTGGAAGCGTATTGTGAAGTTCCACTACCTCCAAACTTCATAGACCACTCTCCGCCTTCTGTAATATTTCGGGAAGAAGTGCGATGCCATTGATTTACAAATTGGGAATTCAATTGTTCGCTAGTCCAATTCTGAATATCGGGCTCAAAGCCATAGCTCATCAAACCGATATTAACTAAAAAGCTACCATCTATACTATTTCCATTTTCTGCAGAGATAATGTATCCAATGGCAAGAGATGCTCCCATTTCGGCAGTTTCTGCAACATTCACTGTTAACACATTATTAAATGATATAACTTCACCAGAGTTAATCGGATCAAGGATAATCTCGAATTCACTTGTGCTCAATTGAGGATCTTCAGGGAAGATTAATAGAATTGGGTTATGCGCATTTCCACTGCCACTATTTTCTAAATTAAAGCTTATTGAAGCTGTTCCACCAGGTACCACATACATGCCGTCAGAACTTACTTGATAGCTTTCCAACGATAATCTTGGAGCTGCAAGAACTATGCTATGAAGAGAACTTGTTTCATACTCACCATAATTTGCGGTAAATATAAGATTTGCCACACTCTGATCGGCAAAAGAGCCAACTATTTGAATCTGGAAAGCCTCACTTACTATAAGGCTATCCCCGGCAGCAATATTCGAAAATGAATATGTTCCTTGTAAAACCTCAATATTTTGCGATGAACTGCTTATACTTATTGTGCCAGAACCTTCTTGATCAACCATGCCCATGTTTTTAATTGTAGCCGAGAGACTTAATATCTCGCCTGTATGAAGTAAGCCATCCTCATCGCTATTGAGAACTTCATTACAAACAATGTATGGCATCTGGCTTGCAGTTACATATATTGATGTATTGTAAGAATAATAATTCGGAGCATTAATATACATTTGATAAGTGCCCGGAACAAGGTTTTGAGTAAGCTGGATCTGAAACGTACCAAATTCATCGGCATAGGATTCATGGATCAGTTCATCGCCCAATTTTATGCGCAAATGCCCATTAGCAGCGTTGCTACTTATAGTGTAGTCGTTTAATCCCACCATCCATGCATTAGGTAAATCTGCCAATATCATTTGTGGTGTATCGCTCCAGATCTGCATTGCAGGACAGCCAAAAAGGTTGGTTTCGTAACATACCCAATACAATACTGGGGTATTGGTCATATAAGAAATATTATCCACTTTTGAGTCTACTAATGTATAACCCAAATCGTGGATTCCTTCTCCAAAAATGGCATCTATATACTCGCGGTGATACCGCTGACTGGCACCATTTGTAGACCCCTGCATTCCCCATCCGTATCTAGAATGTGCAATCATTCCAGCAGCCGCTTTGGTTACTGATGTGTATTTCTCAGTAATACAATCTGCAGTATAACTGCCAGGAGATGTATCCCGGTTATCAAAACTTCCAGCATAGCAGCCCTGAGTAAAATAGATAGAATAGTTACTGTTGGTAATGTTACTATCCGATACCTGATTATTGGAAAGCCTCATATTGTAAGTCGTGGCAGAGTGTCCGAGATGGTTTACCAAGTTTGCACCTTCAGATAAAAATGGTCTAATTTGGGTGCTTCCCCATGCGTCAGAATAACCATAAGTTCTATCATACAACGTGCTTATTTCCCAATCTGGAGGTACTCCTATAGTAGTATATCCGTTAGCATTCGAGCCTCCAATCATTTCATCCATATAGTCACCACCCCAAGTTGGGCCATCCCATAACCATTCACCCACAAAACTTGCAGTTTTAATAGCATCTTCCACAGGCAACATTTGATATAAGCAGATCTTGTTTATTTGGTTGGATATCTCAGTATCATTGTTATAGCAAATCCGTCCTACTGCCACCTCTGCTACTAAATCGGTTTCCATCATCTCGCCCCAGTAATCGTCCATATCATCATTCCAGTTACTATCCAGATTTGAATAATACATGTCTGCTGGAATATCATAATCAGTCTCCCCCTCGTCTCCCATAGAAACCATAAAACCACGATGCGGGATTACATCTGTATCTCCACCTAACAAAACATAACGCAACGGGTTTTCTTGGAATATAGAAATAATATAATTTCTAATCTTTTCCTGTAGGTCAATACCAGGCATCGATGCTTCAATTTCCGAAACGGCTTTCATACTAACAGACATACCAATATTCTCATAATAATTTGCTAAGGGCTGCCAATTACCAATCTTTTCAGCGTCAATTATCATAAGATACTCAATCCCCGCATCCCGATATGTTCTGTATGTGGGAACCATACTTTTATTATCCACACTATCCATTATTCTTCTACTAACAAACGGATCCTTTTTAAGTAAGGACAAGGCCTTTTGAGCTTGTAAACCCGGCTTGTATTCTATGTCGATCCATATCTCGCGATAAAATACCAGTTCATCTTTAACCGGATAATATTCAAAAGGTGATACTGCTCCGAATGCGATGGGATGTCCGCATAAAAACTCTGTCCTCAATCCCTTAGTCGTATTCTTAGGAAAAGCACTCTCAGATGAGTATATGCTCATACTAGCCTCAACTGGCTTCTCCAGCACGCCATGTGAAAATGGGTATTGAGGTTGAATAGGGGCTACTTTTTCACTAAATTTATAAACAACGGGATTCTCACGCCTAACCTGAATAGAACTAGCCTCATTTGCCTCCGGTAAAAGTATGCTAAAACCAAAATAAGGCAAATCTGGTTCGCCGGCTTGGCCATAGCTTTGTGCACCGCTGAGTTTAATTTTTAAACCCAATGAACTTTTCTCAATTTTTGGATTCTCCATTTGATAGTGTTGTGTAACGCCTGCAACAAGCATTACAGATACCAGAACTAGTCCAAGAGTGATAGCAATTTTTTTCATAATTCGACCTTAATGATTGGTTTTAATTTCTTACTTTCTACAGTATGCAAAGTACATTCCAAATATGCAATTTAAGCATCCTCCAGAGTATATGGTTCATTATTCTTAACTAGATGCATCACTCTTCAATACTATTAGGGTCGATTTGTAAATCTCCTGCACATCATAAGTAGCGAATGATCTCTTTTTTGTGCAGCGCTCTAAACAATATCTATACCGGAGATAGTCTTTCTCTGTAACAAAAGAAAGACATTTCATCCGGTGCTTACATTCTCATAATCAATGAGTTATCTCTAAATCAATAATGGAGAACTTGTTAGAAAGTACTAACGATTCTATGAAGCTAAGCCATTGCAATCCCTCGCACTTCGCTTATCTTTCCCTCATAATGTCCTCATCTCATGAGGAGATAATGAGCAGAAATAGAGCAAACGAATAGAGAAAGAAGTGGGGTGCAATGCAGGGTAGACACATATCTCGTTTTGGAGTATTTGCATATTTCTTTGTTATGTCCTAACACCTAATAGAATATGGGATATCATCGGCATCAATCAAAATGAGAACGTGAGCACAATTAATAGATCGCACCTTTCCTCATTTTGTTTCCGGATAGAAAAGCTCATACACCGAGTTGAATATTCGTCATAAACCAAAAATAATCATTCTGGGCAAACAAAAAAGGACATCTTTCTGATGTCCTTTATACTCGATACTATAGATGAAATTTACTGCCCTAAAGTTGCTACCATTATTGCTTTAATAGTATGCATCCTGTTTTCGGCTTCGTAAAAAACTACGGAATTAGGACCCTCAAATACTTCATCGGTTACTTCCATGGCGGTAAGACCAAATTTTGCATTGATTTCTTTGCCTACTTTGGTATTCAGATCGTGGAATGCTGGCAAACAATGCATAAATAAAGTATGTGGATTCCCTGTCTTATTCATCATACTGACATTTACTTGATAAGGCTTAAGCAGTTTAATTCGTTTCTCCCAAACACTATCCGGTTCTCCCATAGACACCCAAACGTCTGTGTATATTACATCTGCACCTTTCACGCCTTTAGCTATATCTTCTGTAATTGAGATCTTAGCACCGCTTTCCAGTGCGGCATCTTTACACTTTTTCAATAGAGTTTTCTCTGGGAAAAGAGATTTTGGGCTCACTATTCTAAAATCCATTCCGGTTTTCGAAGCACCAATCATAAGTGCATTGGCCACATTGTTGCGCCCGTCTCCGGCATAGACAAACACCATCTCATTTAGAGGTTTATTCAAGTGCTCCATTGCAGTTAAAAAGTCTGCTAAAACTTGTGTGGGGTGATCTTGATCGGTAAGACCATTCCAAACTGGCACTCCGGAATACTTTGCTAATTCTTCAACTATTTCCTGACCAAATCCACGATATTCAATGCCATCATACATTCTGCCTAAAACCCTTGCTGTATCTGCAATAG
>JAJBBD010000041.1 GCA_020532355.1 Candidatus Cloacimonadota bacterium
AGGCCTCATGGACTTCAAAAGCAGGCGTGTAATTATGCACGGCCTTGAAGTCCAAACCGTTCATAAGATATTAAATAAGTGATAGTTAGTTTATGCGCTTTGAACTCCAATGCCTCAATTGGGATAAATAGGAACAAACCCAAAGCAATATGGCGGTGAAGCGTTTCTAAGCCATTGCTATCCCTCGCGCTGCGCTCGTGATTCCCTCATGATCTCCTCATAACATGAGGGGACTATGAGGAGAAATAGAGCAAATAACTATTGCATGAACTGAGGAAGCTCCATTAAAGTGATATTGCTTTACATCATTGGCGTGCCACCCTTAAAAGTATCCACCCTAAGGAGCTGATTATAGTACCCGAGAAAGATGTACAAGTGATGGACAATTTGATACACACCAAGTGCTATATAAATTTGAAATATTTGTAGTATTGATGATGAAAAAGTGTTCATAACCAAGAGGAACGTACAAGTCCAAACAATTATTCTAAAAAAGATTATATCATATTTTCTGATACCGAAGAAAGCATGATAAAAGCTTGAAGTTGTCATTGATCAAATCTTAAGAAAAAGTGAGGGTATTTGAAGAAATAGTGATAAAACCGTCGGCTACGAAAAACCCATTTATGGGCGGATTATCCTAATATAAAGATTTCAGTAAGTGCTTAGGGCTATCTAAGAGTGTAGTCGCATTAGTAAATTAGCACTCTCACTTTTCGATTGACAATAATCGAGACTTGATTAAATTGTCATCAGCTTAGCAGTTTAAGTAGTGGACTGCTAAAAAAATAATGAGGCAGTTTTACATGAAGAAGAATCAACAGCGATTGATACATACGCTTAGCGCTTTGGTGGATGAATACATCCAAAGTTGCGAACCCGTTTCTTCACGGGTATTGAACGAGAAGTACCTCACTGAAGTGTCTTCTGCCACACTACGCTTGGATTTACTTAAGCTGGAAGAGCAGAATTATATTTCTCAGCCCCATACATCTGCCGGTAGGATTCCTACTATCAGTGGCTATAGAAAGTATCTAGAATACATCGAGCCGGAGCATATAAATGTACGTTATGCAAGAATGGATACATTGCGCGAGCTATTAATCCAGAATTATAAGGACACTCCTAGGGCTTTACATTTTGTAATGCAGATGCTGGCTCATGAGACAGATCAGCTATCTTTTGTGGCGGAGCCAGAAGTATCCGGCGGCTATTTGGCAAGATTGGAAGTTTTTTCTATCGGAGAACGAAAGCTGATATTTGTGATGAGTCTGGATAGCGGGCTGGATAAAACAGTTATATTAAAGTGTAATTATGAGATCAACGAAGCGCAGCTAAAAAAGCTTGTACGTTATCTTAACGATGAACTGGTAGGCTTAAGAATTTACGACATAGCCAATAAGGTCTTGGTAGAAATGCGAGAAAAGAGCATGGGTGAGAATGATATTCTCAGCCAATTCCTTATTGAATTGCATAAAGCATTTATTGAAATCAGTGATTTCTTCATTAATTATGATGGCAGCATCAAATTTTTGGAGCAGCCCGAGTTTGATTCTAAGGAAGCCATACTTAGCTTTATGAATTTGATCCAGCGCCAGGATTTTTTGTTGAATGCAATGAGCAATGGCGATACCCATAAAGTGAATGTGCTTATGGGAGAAGAGTTTTCGGATCCCAGATTTAATGATTTTGCTTTGATCTATGGGAAATATGAAATATTCGGTATTCCCGGTTATTTGGGGGTATTAAGTCCTATTCGCACAGAGTACCGTAGATTGATTCCTCTAATCCGTGATGTTACTGAGACTATTACCCACACAACCAAACGCGGCATGGTGGTACCCCAAGGGAGGATGAATGGCTAAAAGAAAGAATAGGGGTGTACATACCTCATATAAGGATAAAGCAATGCATGCAAAAGGTGAACAATTAAAACAAAAAGACGACGAACAAGAATTGGATCCAGCAGTAGATCTGGCAGAGAAAGAGAAGAAAAAGGCAGATGAAGAATCTAATTTGAATGAAGTGGATTTGCTAAAAAAAGAACTGGCTGAGATTAAGGATAAGTATCTGCGAACAATGGCAGAATTTGAGAACTTTCGCCGCCGTAGCACTCAAGAAAAAGCAGATTGGATAAGGCAGGCAACCAAAGAGCTTGCACTTCACATTTGTGATATTGCAGACAATTTTGAACGAGCATTGTTTCAAGCTCAGCAAGAAGATTTAAGCTCTCCATTTGGCAAGGGAATAGTGCTAATAGAGAAGCAATTACTTAATGCCCTTGAGCGGGAAGGAGTAAAAAAGATAGAAGCTTTGGGAAATGAATTTGATCCTGCTTATCATGAAGCATTGGCACATATTCCCAGCAATTATGAAGAAAATATTGTAGCCGCCATTATTCAGAATGGTTATACCATGCACGATAAGGTGATACGTCCAGCGCGTGTGGCGGTTTCAAATGGAAATAAGATGAATACCCAGGAGGAATAAATGGGAAAGATAATTGGAATTGATCTTGGAACCACCAACTCATGTGTTGCCGTGGTTGAGGGCGGTAAGCCCGTAGTTATTACTAATGCAGAGGGTGGGCGTACAACACCGTCTGTAGTAGCGTTTACCAAAGATGGTCAACGATTAGTGGGACAATTAGCAAAACGTCAAGCTGTTACAAATCCCATCAATACTGTTTTTTCAATCAAGCGGTTTATGGGGCGTAGTCATGGCGAAGTGGGAGAAGAGATTAAGCAGGTGCCGTTCAAGGTAAAATCTGGTATTAAGAACCAGGCCGCAGTGCATATTGACAGCGAAAACAAGGATTTTACACCGCAAGAAATATCAGCTATGGTTCTTACTCGCATGAAAGAAACAGCAGAATCTTATTTGGGCACTACTGTAACCGAAGCAGTGATAACCGTACCCGCATACTTTAACGACGATCAACGACAAGCCACAAAGGATGCAGGAAGAATTGCCGGGCTGGATGTAAAACGCATTATTAACGAACCTACTGCGGCAGCTTTGGCATACGGAATGGAGAACAAGAAAGAGCAAAAAGTAGCCGTTTACGATCTTGGTGGCGGAACCTTTGATATATCGATCTTAGATATTTCATCTGGAGTGGTTGAGGTACTTTCGACCAATGGAGATACTCACTTGGGTGGAGATGATTTTGACAAGCGTATCATCGATTGGATTTTGGAACAATTCAAAAAACAAGAAGGCATAGATCTATCTAAAGATGCGATGGCGTTACAACGTTTACGCGAAGCAGCAGAAAAAGCCAAAATAGAGCTCTCGGGCACTCAGACCACCAATATAAACTTGCCCTTTATTACTGCCGATGCTACCGGGCCTAAACATCTTAACTTAGATCTATCCTTAGCAGAATTTAATCGCATGACATCAGATTTGGTGGAACGCACATTGGGTCCTTGCAAAAAAGCACTATCCGATGCTAAATTGTCTACTTCAGACGTTCAAGAAGTACTAATGGTAGGGGGAAGCACGCGCATTCCAGCAGTAGGAGAAGCTGTAGAAAAATTCTTTGGCAAAAAGCCAAATCGAAGCTTGAACCCAGATGAAGTTGTTGCTATTGGAGCAGCAATTCAAGGTGCCATACTTTCTGGCGATGATAAAGTATCGGATGTATTACTTCTCGATGTTACTCCGCTTTCATTGGGAATCGAAACTTTAGGCAATATGATGACTACTCTTATTCCCAGAAATACTACAATACCCACGAAGAAGAGCCAGGTATTTTCTACTGCAGCAGATAACCAAACAGCAGTCACCATTCATGTTTTACAGGGTGAGAGACCTATGGCTCCAGATAATAAAAGTTTGGGCAGGTTCGATTTAGTTGGCATACCATCTGCTCCGCGTGGAGTTCCTCAAATAGAAGTAACTTTCGATATTGATGCCAACGGAATATTACATGTATCGGCAAAAGATAAGGGTACCGGAAAAGAACAGTCCATAAAGATTGATCGTGCCGGAAGCATTGATAAAGAAGATATCGATCGGATGATAAAAGAAGCAGAATTGCATGCAGAAGACGATAAGAAACGACAAGAATTCGTAAGTGCAAAGAATGAACTAGATACCTTAATCTTTAGTACAGAGAAAAGCCTTGCAGAATATTCAGACAAGCTATCTGATAGTGAAAAAAGTGAGCTGGAAGAAGAAATAAAGAACGCTAAAGAACAGCTTGATAAGGTAAGCGACAAAGAACAAGTGGAACAGATAAAAGATAGCCTCTCAAAAAAAGCTCAAAAGCTGGGTGAAATAATCTACGCCAATATGCAACAGCAACAACAGCAGGGTGGAGGAGCCGGATTTGATCCGAATGCACAAGGCTTCAATCCTGAAGATTTTGCCGGTGCTAAGGAATCTGAGAATAAAAAAGATGATGGTCCTATTGATGCTGATTTTGAAGTAGTAGACGATAAATAGTAAAGAATCAGAAGCGGGGATGAACACACATCCCCGCGGTTTTATTTTAATATTCAGCTTCTAATCTGCTAAGCTAGGTGGAAGTGTAATATTTTAGGAGACAGAATGGCGAAACGAGATTATTATGAAGTTCTCGGTGTGGATAAGCACGCTGATGAAGCAACCATAAAGAAGGCTTACCGAAAGCTGGCGATGCAGTATCATCCGGACAAAAATCCCGATAACAAGGAAGCAGAAGAAAAGTTTAAGGAAGCCAGTGAAGCTTATGAGGTTCTAAGTGATAAGGAAAAAAGGCAACTGTACGATCAATATGGTCATGCAGGAATAGAGAATCAATTTGGAGCCGGAGGCTTTTCTTGGGAGAACTTCACTCACCGAAGCGACCTTAATGATATATTCGGAGATGGCTTTTCGTCAATTTTCGAAAGTTTGTTTGGAGGTGGTTTTGGGTCTCGCTCACACGGAAGAAGTTCAAATAGGGGAGAGGATCTACAGATAGAGCTATCTCTAAGCCTGAATGAGATTGCTGCAGGTTGCGAAAAGAAGATCAAAATTAGCACCAAAGAACCTTGTGACAAATGTAATGGAAGCGGTAGCGCGGATGGAGAAACAGAAATTTGCCCACAGTGCAGAGGAACCGGGCAAGTGCGTCAGGTAAGACAATCATTATTTGGTCAAATGCAAACAGTAGCGGAATGCCCTTCTTGCCGGGGAGAGGGAAAGATAGTAAAGAAGAAATGCCCCAAATGTTACGGTGAGGGCAGAATGGGCAAAGTGAAAGAAATAAGCGTAAAAATCCCTGCCGGCGTGGAAGAGAACCAGTATATTCGCTTACGCGGACAAGGCAATGTGGGTCCTCGCGGAGGCACAAGAGGAGACATCCTAGTACTTATTCACGAAAAACAAGACGATCTGTTTGAACGGCATGGAAATGATATAATTATGGAGTATCCAATCTCAGTATCTCAAGCTGTTTTAGGAGATGAAGTATTGGTTCCTACCCTCACGGGTAAAGTAAAGATGAAAATTCCAGCCGGTACCCAAAGCGGAAGAATATTTAGATTGAAGGGACAAGGAATACAAAGCCTAAATTCTTATTCTAAAGGAGACGAGTTAGTTCAGATTATTGTAGTTATTCCCACCAAAATAAACAAAGAAGAAACGGAACTATTTACTAGGCTGAAAGAGTTTGACAGTAAACGAGAATTAAAGCCCGGTAGAGGTTTCTTTAGTAAATTGAGAGATTATTTTAGTTAGAATGCCATCTTATTATTGTCCAGATCTGAATGCTAATAGTAAACAGATAGTACTCGATAAAGACGAACATCACCACCTATGCAGAGTGAAGAGAATAGGAGTGAATGATGTTATTACTTTAAACAATGGAAGAGGAATTTTGGCTGATTGCAAAATATTGAAGATCGATAAGAGTATGGCGGTACTCGAACCGATCAATATTGAGTATCATAACAAATCTAAAATTACCTATGCAATAGCCTTTGCCTTATTAAAGAATAGAAATGATGAACTTGTGGTAGAAAAGTGTACTGAGCTGGGGGCATCAGATTTTTTTCCCTTTATTAGCGAAAATACGGTTAAAGAAGAAGGGAAAAATACAATAGAAAGATTCAAGAAAATTGTGCTTTCGGCAATGAAGCAATGTAATAATCCTTGGATGCCACAAGTGCACAACCTCGCTAGGGTTCAAGATTTGGTAAATCTGATCGTTGAGCATGGCTATGAGCCTGTTGTTTGTTCTGAGCATGAGCAAGAAAATTGGTTGAACATGGTAGATTGCACCCAAAATATATGTTTTATCATTGGACCTGAAGGTGGCTTTTCAAACCTTGAGTTAGGTTTAATGAAAGGTATTGACAAAATAACTATCGGAAGTTTGGTTACTAGAGCTGAAACAGCAGCTATAGCCATTGCTTCACAATATCTTTTATACAAAGAATTATCAACCAAATGAAGCAATATGCATAAGAGATATTTATGGGGATTTTGGGATGCCCAAAATTCTCTTTGACAAGATAAAGAAGGGCATTTAGTTTGACACAAACGCAAATAAAGGGGATAAGACCAAGATAATGAAATTGTTTGAGACTCATGCACATTTGGACCTTCCGGAATTTGATTCTGATCGGGAGAGCCTCATTAATAAATGCTTTGCCAGTGGAATTGAATATATAATAAACATATCCTACAATAAAGATACTGCCCTTTCTTCCCTAGAGCTTGCCAAAAAACACTTGCATATTTTTGCATCGGTAGGCTTTCACCCTCACGATGCTCAGGAGTTTGACGCTGAGTTAGTGAAAAAGCATGCTCGCGAAAAAAAGGTATTGGCAATTGGAGAAATTGGGTTGGATTTCTTTAGAAATCTCTCTCCCTACACGGTTCAACGTGAAGTATTTGCCAATCAAGCGCATTTGGCTGTTGAATACGATTTGCCTATTGTAGTACATGATAGACAGGCTCATCAGGAGTGTTACAATATTCTAAAACAAGAAAACGTGAAAGAAGCTGTATTCCATTGCTTTTCCGGTGATATTGTATTTGCTCAACAAGTATTGGATGCAGGTTGGATGATGAGTTTTACTGGTAGTATTACGTACAATAATTCTCATCTAGATGATGTAGTAAGACTGGTACCTATGGATAGGTTTATGATAGAAACAGATTGTCCGTATTTGCCCCCACATCCACATCGAGGTAAGCGAAATTCACCTCTTTTATTGCATTTAATAGCTCAATACATAGCCGAAGTGAAAGGAATAACTCCCAATGAAGTGGCAGAAGCATCGTATAATAATGCGATTAAATTCTTTCGCGTTCCCCCAGATCCAGTAAAACACAAAAAAGCAGGACACAAGAAATGAAAAAAGTAATAGTACTGATGTGTAGCCTCACAGCAGTTTGTTTGTGGGGAGGAAACTCAATATTTTCTTACGAAGGTTTTCCAATCCAGTATTATGGACGAGATGTATATAGCTTGGGCATGGGAGATACCGGATCCAGCGACATCTTTCGTTATAATACGGGATATGCTAATCCCGCTCAGAATAATCAAGATAACAAAACCTTGTTTGGAACAGGCATGATTTTTGGCTATACAAACTATAAATCGAAAACCGATGGAGTGCAGCAAAGCTTTCGTGATGATGCTTTGGATTTTCCCTATTTCAGCGTATCTGTTCCCATCAAAAAGCATCGGATTGGTTTTCAATTCATGTCTCATGCAAATGGAGTGGTAAAAAATCAGACACTTATTGACGAAAATACTTTTGAGCGGCAAGAAGCTGATAACTATATTTATCGTGCCGATCTTTTATATAGCTACAGAATAAACAACCTTAGACTTGGGGTATCTGCAAACTATTTTTTGGGTCATAGCAACAGGGTATTTGAGCAAACATCATCGCAGAATACAATGCCAACAACCGAATCTTTGCATCAAAGCTTTAAAAATCCTACCTTCAGCTTAGGTATGGTTCAGAGTGTTAAAGATCATGCCGTAGGCGCTTATGCTACCTTCCCTGTTCGGTTAGATGGTGAACAAACCTGGAGTAGCTTTCATAGTAGTGCTGAAACTCAAGCTACACATTACGATTTACCTCTGTTGATAGGATTGGGCTATGCCGGTCTAGTGCTTCCCGAACTTAAGGTTTCGGCAGATTACACTTATGAAGCTTTTAAAGAAACCGATAATAATCTCAGAGACGGATGGAAAGCAGGACTAGGAATTGCCTATGAACCAGAGATTGATCGTAAAAAGCATTGGTATCAGAAAATACCTGTAAGAGCAGGTTATTCTATGAGACTCCTGCCGTTTAAATGCAATGGTGAATATGTAGATGAAAATACTCTGAGCGCAGGGATAAGTATACCCTTAAAAAGCGATGTGAATAGGTTGGATTTAGGGTTTCAATATACTACGAGGGGTGTTTTAGACACCCATAATCTGCAGGATAGCAGTTATCTGTTTCTAATTGGTTTTACCGGATTTGATATTATTGGCAAAGCAATAGATCGTACCGCACCAAGAGAAATTCCAAAAGCTGAGGAGATTCAACAATGGTAACTAAGAGTAATCTTTTTAGCAAGATACTTGAAACTCGCAACCTGAAGACCGCAGACTTGGAATGTACTTTAGACGACCTACCTGACGAACAGTTATTTGCTAATATCGATAAAGTAGCTCTGAGAATTCATGAAGCTATATACAACAATGAATCGATGATAATCTTTGGGCACGATGATCCCGATGGTATTACCAGCACATACATACTGTATAATTATTTGAATAGCTGTGGTTACCAAAGACATAGCTACTACATTCCTAATCGCAATATAGAATCGCACGGTATTCAAAGCAATTTTATCGAACATGTTAAACAAGGTGCTTTTGATCTTGTGATAACCGTAGATAATGGCATATCTGCATATGACGGGATTGAAAGTCTTAAAAAGCTTGGTTGTGATATAATCGTTACCGATCATCATCTAATCCAGCCAGATATGCTTCCAGACGCTTACGCAATACTAAATCCCCAACTTCCCGAGTGTAATTACCCCTTTAAAGCTCTTGCTGGAGTGGGAGTGGTTTTGATGCTCATTAGGTATTTAGCAAAAAAATGGGAACACCACATAGATCCGGCCAGTTATTTTTGGGCTGCGGTTGGCTCAATTGCCGATAAAGTACCAATGATAGGCATTAACCGTATTATTGTACGTTATGTATTGGAGAACTTTGAACAAACCCAGGATCAAACAGTGCAGTTCTTGTTACGTAATTATAGCAGAGTAAATACATATACAGATGTGTTCAATTTCATTACATATACTTCACGTTTGATTGCCAATGGGAGGGAAGAGGCCGGACAACATACAGCTTTGCGCTTTATATTACAGTTATCGGATGCAAAAGCACAATTGTTTGAGCGCCTCGAATCACAGAAGAATCTGTGGGAGAGAGAGCTGAACAGAGTATTCGGATTTTTAGAGACTCTTTCTGAGGATTTTGTGGGTAATTTTTTTGTTTATTATGACGATGATGGAGTAATACCATATTCACTTTTAGGCACAGCTTCTACATTTATTGTAAACAGACTTGGTATTCCCACCATAATGCTTAAGCATCATAATGGCAATATGGTTTGTGAAGGGCGTTGTGGGGAAGGATTTAATATGGTTGAAGCATTTACTCATTGCAAAGACCATCTGATTCAATTTGGTGGTCATGCCAAAGCAGCTGGTTTCACCATGTTGCCATCGGCATACGATAACTTCTTGGAGTGTTTCAATGCCTATCTATCGGATAACTTTATTATCTCAGAAGAGGTAAGTGAATTAAACTATGAAGCTGAGTGCAGAATTGAAGATATGGATAATCTAACGTGGCAAAGCATGGAGTTATTGCTGCCGTGGGGACAAAAAAACCATGAGCCTATGCTTCTTATAAAAGCATTGAAACAAACAGATTTAAATGGCAATTGGAATTTGGACAGCGGCAGTTTACATCTGCCTCGCGAGAAAGCCTGTGATTGTATAGCGCTGTGGCGCTCAGCGAATCAAATCCGAATATTAAAAATTCTAGATTCTTAACAATATGGGAAGCCTTGGCGAAACCCTGAGAAAGTCCATACACCTTAGTTCCCTTGTGATACCTTTGGGCTATCGTTATATTTTGGGTTACAATCGTCGGATTGCTTTCGTAATATTATTAGCCGCATTAGTAATTAGCTTGGTTATTGAGTTTCACCGTTTTTGGCAACGTAGCTTTAGAAAGACTTTTCATCGATTGTTTGGTATGATCCTAAGAAAACATGAACTAAATGATTTTACTGGTGCAACATATTTATTGGTAGCAAGCTTGTTATGCGTGGCTTTTTTTGATGAACCTATAGCCGCAGCATCTATAGCATTCTTAAGTATAGGAGACACATTTGCTGCTCTTATAGGCATAAACTTTGGCAAACGCAGGTTTTTGCGAAATGGTAAGAGCTTAGAAGGCAGCTTGGCATGTTTTGCATCTTGCGCTATTTTTGGTTTGTGGTGGCTGCCCAATCCATGGATGGCAATCATTGGAGCATTGGCTGCTACTGCTTCCGAATTGTGCAAGATTCCCTTGGATGATAATATCAAGATTCCCGTTGGTTCGGCTTTAGCGATGACAATTACGAGCCTATTCATATAAATGAGGCAAATATGCTGATATCATTTGTAATTCCCGTTTTAAACGAAGAAGATTCACTTTCCCAGCTTTATACTGAAATATTGGCTAATATCCATGATCATGATTATGAGATTATTCTTATAGATGATGGTTCTACTGATGGTAGTTTTGGCATCATGAGTCAGTTAGCCACTAATGACAAAAATGTAAGGGTCATAAAGTTTAGACGTAATTTTGGAAAAGCAGCTGCCCTTCAACAAGGATTTGAGCTTGCTATTGGTGATGTAGTCTTTACTATAGATGCCGATTTGCAAGATAATCCGGTGGAAATTCCGGCTTTTTTGCAAAAGATTGATGAGGGTTATGATATGGTTTCGGGATGGAAGAAAAAGCGACAAGATCCACTACATAAAAGAATTCCATCAAAACTCTTTAACAGTGTAACTGCTCGTACATTCAAGCTTAAACTCAAGGATTATAATTGCGGATTTAAGGCATACAGGAATGAAGTAGTTAAAGAATTAAATCTATATGGCGAGATGCATCGCTATATACCGGCCTTGGTAGATTCTTTGGGCTTTCGGGTAACCGAAATTGCCGTACAACACAGAGCTAGAAAATATGGACACAGCAAGTATGGATTAGAACGCTATTTAAGGGGTTTTTTTGACCTGCTTACGGTAAGAATGGTAACACATTACATAAAGAGTCCATTGTATCTATTTGGTAGAGTTGGGCTTATATCGTGTTTAATGGGTACGGGTATTACGGTATATCTTGCGATAATGAAGATATTTTGGGGCATGGCTTTATCGAACAGACCATTGCTACTATTAGGTATTTTAATGATTCTTGGAGGATTACAATTCATATCTTTGGGGTTAATCTCAGAATTAATCGTTAATAGAATTGATTCATCCAAGCGTCTGCCTTTATCTATTGAAACAACAATAAACATATGGCAAGAGCCGGAAGATGGAAATACTTGAACGCTTCTTTCTTAAACGTTATATAAAGTATCCAAAGCGAAACTTGTTTCGCTTTAGTTCTATTGCTATGGTATTGGGAATAATTTTATCTGTAGGAATCTTATCTGCGGGATTACATCTTTTTCAGGGTTACGAATCAACCTTAAAGAAGCTACTTTTAGAAAGCTTTGCCCATGTTGGGATTAGCTCATCTGATGGCAGTTTGATGAGCAATGAAGAAACAGAAAATGCCTGTAAAACACTTACAGAACATAATGAAGTTTTAAGCTGTGTTCCAGTGTTACAATTTGCCCTAATGGCTCAGAACAAAGATAAGGTACGGGCTGCCAGCTTAAAATGCTATAAAACCGAAGAAACTGCTCCTTATCATCCATATATAGTTTCTGGAAGACCAAAGATCGCATCTGGTGAAGTGATTGTAGGGCATTATCTGCTAGCTGAGTTAGGATTGGCGCTTGGAGATACTATAAATCTGAACTATCCTAGGTTGGATAATATCACTCCTTTGGGAATACCAAGCACACAATATGATTATATAATTGCAGGCGTATTTCGATCTGGATACTATGAAAATGACCGAAACTTGGTTATATCAACTGTAGAAGATGCTCGTACTTTGATGATGATACCAGAAGGTTTTAGTAGAATTGAGATACTACTTAAAGATGCTGATGAAGCGCCGGTTTTGGCACGATCTTTCATCGAAGAACTGGGCTATGAGTATATGGCGATGCCGTGGAATATTTATGCAGAGAGTTTGTTAAGGTTGGTAACAATAGAAAAGTGGTTGATTTTTATTGTTTTCAGTTTTCTGGTGTTGATAGCGGGGATCAACGTAATATCCACAGTTAGCACTACGATAATAGACAGACAATCTGAGATTGCTGTATTAAAGACTCTCGGTGCTGCTTCACATACGATCAGAAGGCTTTTTGCAATTCGGGTAGGATTGGTGGCGATAATTTCTGTTTTAATTGGGCAGATATTTGGGATTCTGCTTTCTTGGTTGGTTGAGAAACAAACCTTTTATCGTTTGAAAGGAGATGTGTATTTTATCGATACTTTAGGGGCAAACATCACTATACCTAATATATTAATCGTATTCTTGGTTGCAAGTTTATTGATTTTTATCTGTATAATGATACCGCTGAAACAAATTGAGAGATTACAAGTAATTGAGATTATCAGAAAAAAATACGCTTGAGGAATCATGATATTAAAAGCAAGCCATCTTAGCAAAACATACATAGATAGCGATCAGAGAATTGAAGTTCTAAAGGATGCATCATTAGAAGTGAATGCAGGGGAGTTGATTTGTATTACTGGTAAATCTGGATGTGGTAAAAGTACTATGCTACACATAATGGGTCTTTTAGATACACCAGATAGCGGAGACTTGATTATTTGTGATAAATCAATTCAGTCAAACAGCCCTCAAGCATCGTCGATTCGCAACCAAGAGCTTGGTTTTGTATTTCAATTCCACTACCTAATAGATGATCTTACTGCTACAGAAAATGTAGCTTTACCATTACTAATATCTGGAATTAATGAAAGTTCTGCAAAATTAAGGGCTAAAGAACTTTTAGTACTTTTAGGCTTGGAACAGCGCTTGAATAGATACCCAAATCAGCTATCTGGGGGAGAACAACAAAGAGTTAGTTTAGCTCGTGCTCTTGCAAACAAACCCAAATTGGTTCTTGCAGATGAACCTACAGGGAATCTGGATCCCTCACATAGTAATGAGGTATGGGAAATGATAAGAAAGCTGAACCACGATCTAAATCAGGCTTTTGTAATCGTTACACACGATATTGAAGCCTCACGCAAAGCCACAAACAGCTATGAATTAACTGATGGAAGGTTAATACAGCTCAAGGCTTAACATATGCATCGATCACGAAAGTTTCTAATCCTGATCCTAATCCTATTGCTTATCAATGTGATATTTTTCACAATATGGTATCCTTTAGGTGGTAGAAAGCTGGTGAGAAACTTTATTGCAGCAAAAGTGGCGGATACTATAGGGGCAAAAGTACAAATTGGAGATTTGCATATAAGCGACAAACAAATACTAATCCAAGATTTCAGCTATGTCGATAAGGATAGCCAGATAGACTTAAACGTTAAGAGCTTTAGAGTAAGATATAACTTATATAAATTAATCTTATCGGGATTCAAATTAGACAATGTGATATCTACCGTTGAAGTAATAGAGCCCCATGTTAAGTTACGATATTATCATGATTTTACTAAAAAAAGAATCACTAAGAAGCGAAAGAAAGAATTTAAGATACCTGA
Organism: Candidatus Cloacimonadota bacterium; assembly: GCA_020532355.1. Lineage (NCBI taxonomy): Bacteria > Pseudomonadati > Candidatus Cloacimonadota > Candidatus Cloacimonadota bacterium. Next base: position 13,921 of record JAJBBD010000041.1, read on the forward strand.
TCTTAGTACCTATTTTAAGCTTATTACATTAGAAAGCGGTTCTCTGGAATCGGATTTATCTTTTAATCTTAAGATGCAAAACGAAGGCATATTAAAAATCGAAGAGAATCTAAAAAATATCCAGCTTCGTATTCAAAATGCTGAAAATACCAAACTCAAATTGAACGCCACGACTTCTTTAGGGGGTAAGGTTTCAGCTGAAGGATCTCTGATTGGAGGCAGAATTGATATAGCTAAAGCTGAGATAGAAGAGTATAAACCTCTTTATTTATCTCATCCCGACATCCAAGATTTTCGAACAGAGATTAATATAGTAGCACATTACAGTGAACCATCAGATTCTTCAAAAGCAGAGTTTTCTGGGAAGGCGCTTATTTGGAACACTTCTGCATTTGCCATCAACCGCCTCCCGGTGCATATTCCTCTTATTAATGCCGAAACAGATGGAAACACTGGTAGCATCAGCATATCTTCAACACGTATAGCGGGAAGTAGCATTGAAGCAAGACTATCAATTCATGATATGCTGGAAGATATTAAGATAGATGGCTCCTATGCAAATATAAGTCTATATGCAGCTGATATTATGCCCCAGTTATCTGGTCTTGTTGAAGGTAGTCTTACTGCATCTGGCAGCATAAATGAGCCTAAGGTTAGACTGTTTGCCAATAGCAATCGTTTTGCATATCGAAACTGGGCGCTTGAAGATATCTCTTTAAGTGCAGATTATGAAGAAAACATCGCTTCAATAAAAGATTTTGATGCTAGATGGCAAAATCAATTCCTTAGCCTTAATGGATCATTTTCTACCCACGACCTTAAGTTTAATGCTTTCTTAGATGTTCAGAACACGGACAGTAAAAATAGTGATTTGAATGCTGAGGGAAAGCTTGCAGTTAATGGCATTATCATTAAACCATATCCTATTGTAAATCTAAGTATTAACGATGTTGATGTAAGATGGCGAGATCTACACTTAAGGTCAATAAACGGCGTCGGATCTATGATTCCTACAAACGAATCTCTATTAGTAGATGTCGATTTAAATTCTGCCGATGGATACAAGCTTGCAGCCGTAGGTGATGTATTAAGTAGACATATAGCTTTGGATGCAGAATTCCACGAGATGGAAGTTTCAAAGGTTTATAATCAAAAAGTTCTAAACATTCTTGCGCCTATAGTTAACGGAAAGCTTGATGCCGTGATGACTGGAAATGACGTATGGTACAAGATGGATGCTAATACCGCTTTTACCCAAAACTATGATTATCAAGGTAAATGGGATATTATTGGCACTGCTGATATAGCTAATCCATCTGTATCTGCTTCTCTAATAACACAAGATGCTCTTTTTAACGGCATGCCTGCCAATATAAGTTTTAATGCTGCTTATTCAGATCAGCAAATCAAAGTATGGTCTTTTGCATTTGAGGATATGCTTAACTTAAGTGCAAAAGTTATGCTTACCGATTTATGGGAAAGCAGTCTAGATATTGCCTTGCGGAATATTGATTCGGCAAAAATTATGCGTTATTATCCAGATGCTTCATACCTTCTTCCAGAATTTAGTTCTCTTAGTTTGTTTGCCCAGTACAATCTACAGAATAGCAAAGAAATTGATTCTTGGGTAAATCTTAAAAATGTAGATTTATTAAGCATAGTGCCCTTAAGCTTGAATTTAAATATAAATGGTACTCCAGAAAACGTAGCTTTCAACGGGATTATAAAAGAAAAGAATAAAACCATGATAAATCTTGATGGATCTGGTTCGCTGAAACCAGCTTTTGGGATAGCATTAAATGCTATATTCAAAGATCTGAAATTGCAAGATTTACTGATACAGAGTAATGGTATAGCATCTCTGAGCGGGAATGTGCAATTAGCCATGGAAAATATCCTTACTGAAAATAAGCAAATGGAAATTGGGGCAGATATCGTGGGCAAAGAAGTGCAGTTTGGAGATTTTAATATTGATCATGCGGTAATTAAAGCCGTACAAAAAAACGAGAGCCTTATAGTAGATTCTCTTTACGTACATGCCAATAATCTTTTCACTGCAAAAGCACATGGTTCATTAGATTATAATGCAATTCAAAACATCTTCTACGAAGGAGATAATACACTGGAACTGGCAATTGAAGGTGAATTTTTCCCTTGGTTGGAAAACCTGACCGATTATATTCAAGAATCACACGGTCTTTCAACGATAAATCTAGTTTTGGGAACATCGGAAGATCAGTTTGAGATTAGCACTGGAGAGTTAAATCTGGATAAGGGCTATATTCACCTTAAGGATCAAGTGGAACCCCTGCGGGATATTCAGATTAAGGGAATCTTTAGCGATAACCGTTTAATGATTCAGAGAGGCACCTTCAGAATGGGCAATGGGCAGTTTTATATAAACAATATTTTTGATAGCGAACCCAGTGATCACTTCATGGTTAGCTTCTTAGATTTGGGTTATTTCCGTATTCTGATAGAACAGCCCGGTATCCAAGCCACTATTCCTGTTGTGTCACCTCCAAAAACTTTAACCAATGTTGCCATAAGTGGACTTGACGGGCGTTATGCTATAGTTCGTGGTCCTTTCGATGATTTGAAAATCGAAGCTCTCGTTACTGCCTCAAATCTGGATATTCTATTTCCTCCCGGTGCAGATAATCTGCTAAACCTAATTATGTCGGTTCGCAACACTGGAAAGAAACCGGATAGCGATCCTACTCCTTTACCATTTAGGCTGGATTTACGCCTCAATATCGGTGAAAACGTACGCTATGTTACATATCCCACAAATCTGTATCTAAGTCCTGGCGGTTTTTTACACTTATTGTACGACGGCAACAGATTTATCGTAGAAGAAGCAAACATCACTTCTGATAGAGGTTCTATCGACTTCTTTGGCACTGTGTTTCAGGTGGATAACATAGCTATTTCTATGATAGACCAGCAAAACATACTCAGTGTTGATGGAAGATTTTATAAGCGTACACCTGATGGTAGCACAATTGCACTTACAGTTACTTCAAGTCCGGAATATGATAAAGGATTTTTTGACAGACTACAACTTAATCTTACCAGCGATAATCCCCAAGACCAAAACATATCACAAGTCCTATCGCGTTTACGATATAATCAAAACATGGATGAATTGCCAGAAGATCAGAAACAAAACTTATTGCAAGATGAAGCCTTGGGGCTTATTGGCGGCAATCTCAATTCTACAGTGCTTACTCCTTTCTTCTATCCGGTTGAAAACTGGATTAGGCGTAATCTCAAACTTGATGGATTTTCAATTAATGCAGGATTTATTCAAAACATATTTTCAGAGTATTCTTCAAATCCCTCTCAACTAGCAGATATGGCAGATCTTTCAAATCTTAGCTCGGATATTACACGCTTTTCTTCATCTATCCTGCTAAATAATCTGTCTGTATCCATGAGCAAGTATATCGGATATCGTATGTTTATAGATTATGAATTAAATTTGCAGGAAGCAACTGATTTGCAGAAGAAGACAAAGCTTTTGGTCTCTCACGATACCAGCTTAAGACTTGTTCTACCGCGTCAATACAGATTGGGGTATACTCTAAACTATTCTCCCCAAGATACGGGCTTCACGCACGAAATACAATTGCAAAAATCTTGGCGATTTTGGGGACTTTAGGGCTTAGAAAAGGAATTTTACACCAACCGCTGCAGAGCGCTTTGTATCCTTCCACCAGTTAATACCACCTTCCTTATCTTTATACCTTTCTGAGTATTTAGCTATCACAAACCATCTTCGCTTGGAATCCAGACCAATAGTAGCACTAGCAGACATGCTTGCTCTGGGAACTGCCACTTTGCCCAAACTAAGGCTACTTACATTAGTTTTACTATATGAGAAGGCGATTTTTTCCAAGCGCTTATAACGAGTATCCACATTCAAACTGAACCACATGGATTTGCCATTTTCTAAATCAGCGCCATACATATTTTGCCAAGCGAACATGGCTTTAAGCCTATCTCCGATAATGCCTTGTACTTTACCAAAAAAACCATAACTAGATTTTCTATTCTGTAAAGCTTCTTCTTTGGTGATAATTATTGGTAATCCATTTAGTGTATCTTGCACAGCTCGTTCTTCTTCATAATGATAATCAAAGTAGGCTGGCATAAATCTATCGCCATTGGTCCTGTATTCTAAGTTTACTTTTATCACATTAAAATCTGCATAAACGCCTGGAAGAATGCTACCGGTACCATTATCTATCATATGGGCGACTTCTGTATATATGCCATATTCAGCTTTGTCGCTACGTTTTAGAGGTTGAGTGTAATCAAATGAAAGAATTGTTGCAGCATCTCTTCTATCTGGATTAAGATACTCTAGGCTATCTGGCAACGTATAATTTAGATTAGCATACTGGTTTAGATCTGTATATACAGAAAATCCCACCTTGGACATGTCCAAAATCTTTACCGTAGAATCTGGTAAAGGCTTAAAATGTGCTCTAAAGCTTAAAATATTATTCTTGGTAATGTCCGAGCTGAAAAGCTCTAATTCGGGTTCAAACAAGGTGGGAATTTTTCCACCGATTAATATGCCATTGTATCTAAGATCTGGATAGAAATACATATTAGAATAGTTCAGCATTACTAAGCCATTTCCCACCGAATATTTGGGGAACCCACCTATATGAAAGTATAAAGGATCCCCTAATTCTGCATATCTGAAATAATAGAATTTTCCAATTATGTCGCCTAAATGATCCCAATCACTTTTCTTGATATGATAGTTCTTATCCAATAGGATGTCCAAATCTAAACCCAAGCCGAACTTTTTATATTTGAACTCTTGTATAAAGCGAAATTGAGTATAGCGTACAGAATCTATATCTACTTTTCCAAACATTGTTGAGGCGCTATAGCGAGTACTAGAGCTAACAGAAAAAGGCATATCCTGAGCAAATACCAAGATGGGCAAAATAGCTAAAAACAAAACAAGATATCGTTTAGACATGTTTTCATCCTTTACAAACAATTTATGGCAATTAAATACTAATTATTATTACTGTCAAGATAAAAGCGCCATATCAGGTATAATAGCCATATCGATATTCTGGATTTGGTTTTTCGTGATTTTCGTTTTTAATCTGTTAACCTACTACGCGCTAAAACCTTGATATATGGTATAACCTTATTGTTTAAGCTTGAAGAATACCCCTCGTTCCATGTGAATACTTTCAATTGTGCCTGCTGTTATCATTGTGCCCAAATACTTGTTCAATTCATTGATATGCAGCCCTAGAATACTACAGAGGTCGGTATCTGTACAAGGTCTGCGCCTAATTGTTTCCAAGATTCTAGTTTCAATATCTCCGCTAAAACTCTGGATATGGGTTCTGGTTTGCGGATTAGCCACTATTTCAGTTTCAAGGGGTTTAAAAAAATCAGCAATTTCCATTAATCTTTGTTCGGGCATTTTTTTTACCCAATCTTCAGTTGAGGGGCGGTCTAAAGAATTAAGTTGTACAAGATCTGGAGCTATACTAAGTAAGGCACGTTTAATCTTTTTAAGTTCACTTTGCGTATCATTTACCGCCTCTATAAGAAACACTTCCACAAAAATCTTTCCACTAAACTCAGTCCTCAGGGATTGTAAGCCTTCAATAATCTTAGAATTATTCAAACTCTTATGAGGGCGGTTAATTTTCTTGAATACTGTATCGGATACTGCATCCAGATCTGGAAGAATTACATCGGCTCGTAATACTTCTGCTCTTAAAGAGGCATCACTAAAAAGAGTGCCATTCGTAAGTATTGCCACCTTGTAAGAAGGAAAGTTATCCTTGATATAGTTCAGAACTTTGCCAAGTCCAATATTTAAGGTAGGCTCACCTTGACCAGAGAATGTAATGAAATCTAATTTCGGCTTCTGAGAAAGATAATTACCTAATTCCCCAATAACTTCATCAACTGGAACGTATTCTTTACGCTCAACCGTCAAATTTGTGGTTCTGCCTACTTCACAGTAGATACAATCTAAACTGCATACTTTGTGTGGGACTAAATCCACCCCAAGAGATATACCCAATCTGCGAGAGGGAACAGGGCCAAAAAGATATTTCATTGCTATTATTCCTTATCTATAGTTAAGTAAGTGCCATCTGGAAGCATTTGATCGGAATGACTTTTCCCTTGAGCTTCAAGTTGGTATCTTTTACATTGTAGCCAATCACCAAAACAATAGCTATCTGTCCAGTAAAAACCGATCACTCTTTGTAGCGTATATGATTTCATCGGACACACATCAAACCACTTGCAGTGTTTTAGATGAAATGCTCTATGATATCTGTTAATAGTATTCAAAGTGTACTCCGGATGATGGATTAATGAAGTAGGATGACTAAGTGGCATTATAATATAGCGTTCCGTTAAAAATACTTTGCCTAATAAATCTGGATACTCGGCTCTTTGAAACTTAGCAAAACCTCGCGTTTCTAAAAGATACTTAGTAGAGTAATAACCAAGAGGACATATTATTTTGGGCTTAATCTGGCGGATTTCTTGTTCTAAATACGGTGCGCAAGCCATTATCTCTGCTTGTTTGGGACGCCTGTTTTTAGGCAATCTACATTTGAGTAAGTTAGTATAGTATATTCTGCTTGTATCTGCTTCAGCTTGTTCCAAAATATACCAAAATACTTTACCAGAGGGGCCTTTAAACATTTTTCCAGTTTTATCTTCCACCTCACCTGGTGCCTGAGCGATCATAAAATAATCTCCGTTTACAGATCCTTCGCCTAGTACAGTGTTGTTACGCGTATTAACCAAAGCACATTTATTACAGTTCTTAATATCCAATATCATTGTAAAGCTAAAAAATGGGGAGACTGTAAGATTGCAGCATCCCTTTAGATAAGCAATCAGATTGTCTAAGCTTCTTCTTTGCTCAATTGTTCATTTAGCCACTGAAGTTGCTTTTCCAATTCAGCTTTTTGTGCCTGCATATCGTCTTTGCTAAACCTATATATTGGTTCGGTATAACCATAAGAATATGGTGTTGCGGCATCCCATGAGCGATACCTAAAGCCATAACCTCCACCAAATCCTCGCCTTCTGCCGAGTCCATATCCTCGTCCTAAAGCGTAACCATCAAATCTTCCACATGGTCCAAGTCCTCTGCCAGGACGACCATCTCCAAAAGGTCCAGTGCCGTCATATCTTGGCATTTTTACCTCCTATTATTTATTCTGTTTGTTAAAAAGTATTTTAAGGCATCTGCCAATAGGGCTATACCATTATTGGCAAATCCTCGTGAATTCAAACTGCTGTTTCTTTGTGAATTCATAACAGTATTGCGGGACTTAGAGAAATTTCCCAAGCCACGCCCGGGTCTTCCATCTCCAAAGGGTCCACTTCCATCACGATTTGGCATCATAACCTCCAAGGCTATATAAATAACAGGTTAAAACTATAAATATCACCTCATATCTACCTTCTGGTAACGATCAACACGAAATGTAATATGAACATAAGTTCAATATGTGGCGCCCACTTATTCTGTCAATGTTTTTCCTCAACAATAATTCTAAGACTCGTTACCATATCTATATAATTACCTATCGTATATGGTTTTATGCACACAACTTGTCTGGCTAATTAGGTTAAAGAGTTATAAATCCTCACTGAAAACTTCAATTATCATCACCGAAAACTTCAAATCGGGACCCTGAAATCTGCAAGTGCCAAAACAGATCTAAATCCAGGACTACAATGCTTTTTTACGAAATCCATACTGGTATATTGCATATATCATTAAGAGTATTTTTATCAAGATTTGAAGTTAAATATTGGTACAAGCAATGGTACAAAACAGTGTCCGATTTGCAGGTTTTGGCGCTCGATAATAACGAGAT
>JAJBBD010000042.1 GCA_020532355.1 Candidatus Cloacimonadota bacterium
CCGAGATGAACAGTACATTTCATGTGCGGCTATGCGATTGTGTCTACAGGGTTGACATTGATAACTCGAAACTCCTGATAAGTAGGCAAAACGATTTCGAGAGTACTACAGATTTTACCTGGAATGATGAAAGCCTAGCCGACCTTATCAGCAATGATTGCTACCCATCAATGAATGCCCACAAAATTGAGGAATTGCAAGGCAAGGTTCAGAAACTTGAGGAAGAAATTGGAATAAAAACTAAAGAGAACAGAAAATTGCGCGAGGATTTGAAGCAAACGAAGCAAGATCTCGTACAGAAGACAAAGACTCAAGTCGCCTGTTTGAAAGAGCTGGCAGCTATAAAGGACAAGGAGGAGAAGGTACAGGAAAGGGTCGTTTTCAGAGCCTACGATATACCCAAACTGAAGGAGTATCTTGCATTCAATAGGTCTTCCTTTCTCATTGATTACAGACTTGCCATTATTAGAAAAGATCCTGGAACCTTAATCGCTAAACGCATGGTGAATCCTGATGAGATGGCAACAATCAACCAGCCAGTCTTTAAGTTTATTATTGACAAGAATAACAATACTGGCAAGGGAACTTACCAATTTATTCTTCAGGCTGAACGCTCCGGGCGCATGTTTTGTTTCTCAAACTCTCTTGGAAAAAGGATGAATGGTAACTTAAAGAATCTAGTAGCGAAGCTGATGGATGAAGTTGATAGTGACTACAATCCAGTTTTGCTAGTAATAGCAGATGAAAACGACACCGAAGATGAGATCCGGCAGTGGTGTTACGAGCAAGGATATGATATCTATGTGTAGGTTAATCGATCTGAAGATATGTAGGGAGCGGCCATGAAGCAGTTACTGGTGTTGGTCTATAGCGCAAAAGGCTTAAGCCTATTCAGGCAAAATCAATGCGGTCACATGGAACGACAGCCTCTCAAGGGAGAGCGATATTTGCCCATGCCAAATAGTAAGGAAGCTGATGCGCTAACTGAAACACTTGAGTATCTGGAAGAATCCAGAATCATCCATTCAGAATCACTGGTTAAACTTGTCTACTGCCCAGACATCAAAGTCGACTTGTTGGAAAAGATCATGATTTTCCTCTTTAAGCATAGTTCAAGCCTTGAGGTTCTAACTCTTTTTAGTTCCATGAATCTGCATGCAAATAGTATGGATACCTTGGAAGCAAAGGAAGGGGTGGAAATCATTATTCATAGTAAAAGCTATTATGCTCAATGCACTAAAGACGGCTCTCTCTCTCTGAGCTCTGCTAAAGCTTCAAAACAAGAGGCAAAGCGTCGAGTTATCAGCGAAGAAGACTTGGCTCAAACCTCTGTTCATCTTTATGTTAGAAACGCGAAGCATCCTGCTAACGAACAAAAGGAAAAGATCATATCCAACCTGGAGCTCAAACTTCAAACAGAACAGGAGAAGAACAAACTTCTCCAAGCTGAGCAATCCCGATGGCTGATTGAGTTCAAGCAGGAAAGAGATCTATTCTCACGCACCTTATCTGTAGAAATGATCACATTGATGGATGCACTGGGTTCAAGCGAGATCACCAACAAGAGTTATCTACGGTTTCTGGAAGAAGATGGAGTGTTTGTTAAGAAGAATCAACCTGTGATGGAACTTACCTGTGGAGTTTTGAACGGTACTAAAAGAATAGTAAGAGCAACCGATATGGGGATAGTGATTTATCACATACCTAAATCAGCAGGTACTATCAAGAAAGGGGTAAAGCTACAAATAGACAAGATTTCTGAAGCCAGTGACACAGGTAACCCTTTACTGTGTTCAATACTTGGTTTCAATAAGAAAACTAAGGACATCAAAGACTTTATCACTATGAGGAGGAGCTTTGCCAAAGACATACGTAAAAAAAAATAATCCTAAAGACGTGGCCATCGTAGATAGTAAACCTACGCTGTTTCTTTCACCCAATCTTCTGGAACCTCAGATTGATCATTGTGTGGAAATCTCATCGAGATATAAGAATGTGCTTGAGACCAAAATGAACCCCGGTGATTATCGGTTTATGAAGTTGCTGGAGATAAGTCATGACACAAAGCAACCTCAGCGTCAAGCGATGGAAACCATTCTGACCTCGATGAATTCACCAGAGTATAACACCGCATATTTGATTCTGGGTAAGAAGCACCGTGTGAGCATCTATTTTGGTGTGGTAAAGAACTTGTTCCATTCTGAGCCTACAAAGCTTAACGCGTTTGATAGCAGCAAATTTCTAAAAAGCGCTATCAGAGGGAGCTTCAACGGCTCCAAAATGGAGGATACAGAATGTGCTGAAAAGGAGATATTCCAACAGCTAAGTAGTTTCAAGAGAGCTGGCGTGATATTTGGTACACCTACGCTATCTGAAGAACAGGCCAAAGAAGAGATAGATTTTCAGGGCGTGGATAGATTAATCAACAGCATGATGGGCGAGGAATGGGGCTTTGTAGTTGTGTGCGAACCGTTGCCAACCCAACAAATAAATGGTATGCTGGATCGCGCTCATGATCTTTACAATCAAATTCACCCTTTGGCTAAAACACAGGTGCAGATATCCACAAATGAGGGAGAGAGTAAACAAGATACATCTGGAAAGTCCGAGACCCGGACAAAGACAGATGGAGTAAACGAGAGTAAGAGCAAATCCAGAGGAAGATCACAAAGCGATGAAGATAGCTCTACAAATAGTGGCAGTTCAACCACAAAGGGGTTATCTTCCGGGAAATCAACTGCTTCAGGAGTAAGCACACAGGAATCCAGATCATTTAACACAGGAAAAGGAGAGTCTCACAGTAAAGAGTTTATCGACAAAAAACAGCAAGAGCTACTTAAGTATATTGACGAAGAACTGCTCGAAAGGCTCAACTATGGCAGAAACAAAGGTTTGTATAAAACCTCAGTATATACATTGGCAAGAGACAATGCCACTCAGACCAGGCTTCAACGAATGATCGTATCGGTGTTTCAAGGAAACGATCTGTCCTTTACTCCGCTCAGGATCCTCCCTATGGTGTCAAATGACAAAGAATCGGGATTCTTGAAGATGATTTCCAGTATGCAGATCTTTGACGTAGCGGCAGGATACAATGATTTTGGAAGCCTGATTTCCAGCAGAGTGCAAAATGGAGATATGCTCAGTTTCAGCACATATCTTACGTCAAGAGAGCTGAGTCTTTACGTTAGTGTTCCTACAAAGGAGATACCGGGGGTAGCGCTAAAAAAGGCCGTTAGTTTTGGCTTGAATGTTCCTGGCCATGCTCTGGATGACAAAGACTCTATACCAATGGGTTGTCTCATCGACAATGGTAGAATGCTGAAGGATCACAAAGTACATTTGAATGCATCCGAGCTTAACAAGCATGTGTTCATAACCGGGGTTACAGGATCCGGAAAGACCACTACTTGTTTGAAACTATTGCATGAGGCTAAGGTTCCATTTTTGGTGATTGAGCCGGCAAAGACTGAATACCGCAAGCTATGGAAACAGGATAAAACGCTGAAGCTATACACTTTGGGAAATGAGACCAAAATCCCCTTCCGGTTCAATCCCTTTGAACTGGTGGAAGGTGAATCTGTTTCCACACACATTGACATGCTAAAGGCCGCGTTTACTGCTTCATTTCCCATGGAAGCTGCTATGCCACAACTGATCGAAGACGCCCTTTACAAAATTTACGCGAAGTTTGGTTGGGATATTGAGACTAATCAGAACCCCAGAGATTCCACTACTTTGTTACCATTGATCCCGACTGTCCGTGATTTTGTGGCCCAGCTCAGATTATCAATTAAGGAAAAAGGATTCGGCTCCGAGCTAAAATCAAACTATGAAGGTGCTCTAATCAGTCGATTTAGTAGTTTCACAATCGGAGTAAAAGGATTGATGCTTGATTGCTGCAAATCTATTGACATAGACGCATTACTGGAATCCAATGTAGTGATCGAAATGGAAGACCTGAAAGATGATGCCGATAAAGCTCTGATGATGGGTTTGCTCTTAGCCAGACTCAATGAGGCACTAAAGAGAAGATACAAGAAGGACAAAACTTTTCGACACATTACTTTGATAGAAGAAGCTCATCGCTTGCTCTCTAAATATGAACATGGAGACAGCCCATGTAAAAAACAAGGCGTATCTGTGTTTACCGATATGCTGGCAGAGGTTAGAAAATACGGAGAAAGCCTCATTATTGTCGACCAGATCCCAAACAAGCTTACGACAGAGGTTTTGAAAAACACAAACACCAAGATCATCCACAAAATCTTCGCTAAAGATGATAAAGACAGCGTTGGAGATACAATGAGCATGGATGAGGAGCAGCGTAACTATCTGTCGAATCTTAATACTGGAGAGGCAATCATGTTTAGCCAAGGCTGGTCAAAACCCGTCTGGATTATGATAGAACCTAGCCAATCTACTCCCAGCAAATCCGATGAAGATGACAATAAAGATCCCGCTAAAGATGACATCAGCGACGAAGAACTGCTGGCTATCCGTAAGAGGCAGTTGGAATCAGATATCAATGCTTATCTGCCACACCCATTTATTTCGAACACATATCCATACGATAAGATCCCCGAACTAAGAAAGCTCATATGCGAATGTGGTGAGTGCCTTGAGATCGATGCAAAAAATGCTGAGCCCGCATTTAAGAGCTTCATCAACACCTACTCTAAGCTGGTGGATGAACTAGCGGGTTACTGCTCTCAAAAGCACGTTGCTGCAATTGCCGCAATAGCATATACAAAGAAACGTTTTGGCAGTCCTTACCACGATATCCCCTTTTTCAAGGATATCCACGAAGCCATTACCTTGCTGGTAACTGACGAAACAACCTATGTAGACTCATTAAAGAGACTTACAGAGTTGAATAACAAATACAAAAATCTATTAAGAGGATAGGAGAAATCATGTTCGAACTATTTGGACTAATTGAACTAGTGAAACTAGCGGTAGAAGTACTAAAATCCATAATTACTGTAATTGTGGATTTGTGTAAGAGCTTGGGTATCATCGAAGATGAGGAAAATCCTGAGGAACTTGGTGACAAAGCCCTGCAGGCAGAGGAAGATGGAATGGGGCCAGACAGTTTTGACTCCTGGTCAGAATACAAAAACATGCTTGACAATTATCAAATCGATCCTGTGAGATCACGAGAGACAAGTGAGCAAGAGAAACTGGCCGCAGCCGCTGGTGTTCTGATCAAAGGTATCGAAGAGAGACTTGGC
>JAJBBD010000043.1 GCA_020532355.1 Candidatus Cloacimonadota bacterium
CCCCTGCCAAATCCTGGCTTATCCGGATTTTGAAAATCCCTCTCCGCTCACGTTTGAGATCGTCTATAACACAAAAGCTCAGCCTTCCAGCCATTACGCATACGAAATGCTTGATTTGAATAACTTTGCTTTCAATGATGGTCAGATCATCGCCGAAAAAGATGGCCTCTATCAGGTAAAGTTAAACGGAAATGGCTCCGGAGATAGCGACAGTGCTGTCGGCATTATTAGAGCCATATCAAACTACCCCAATCCCTTCAATCCGAATACCAATATTTCTTTCACTTTGACGGCCAAAGCGGAAGCAAATATCCTCATCTACAATATCAAGGGTCAGATTGTTCGTGAAATGGGCAGAAAACCATATAATGCGGGCATCAATACCATTAAATGGGATGGTAGAGACAGCGCTAACAATCCCGTTAGCAGCGGCATCTATTTTATCCGCATCAATACCGAATCTGAATCCCATACCCACAAAATGCTTATGTTGAAGTAAGCTCGTACGATTAAGATGGGAAGCGGACATCTGCTTCCCATCGTTTTAATTTTACGCAAACACTGCACAAGAAGGAGATTATGAAAATTATACTGACATTTATTCTGCTGCTCCCAGCACTACTTAGCGCTGCCATCCTCCAGGTAGCTCTGGATGGGTCACAGCCTTACACAAATATCCAGATAGCGATAGATTCTGCTTCTGAACAGGATACTATATTGGTTCATCCCGGCACATATTTCGAAAACATTGAAATTTCGGGCAGACATTTGACTATCAGCAGCCTTGAACTAATCACTTCAGATAGCACTTACATTGCTCAGACGGTGATAGACGGTAACCAAAGCAGTAGTTGCATTTTTATTGACGGGAATGCCATAGTTACTATTCGTGGTCTATACATGACCAACGGGATCGGGACTCCTACACATCCTGATTATGGAGATCTTACAAGAGTAGGGGGAGGTGTCTATGCTTATGACAGCGATGTTTCAATAATCAATTGCCGGGTCATTAATAACCGGGCAAAGGGTGGAGCAGGGATCCTTTTGGCTTACAGTTCTGGATATTTAGCCGGCACAATCATAAGCAATAACTGGGGGGAATCCAGTGGAGCATTTCGTTTTTTTGGATACTCAGTAACGGAAAGGACATTGGAATTCGATCCAATTAACCGATGTAGCATTTATAACAATTATGCGTCAATTGGGATCGATATGTTTATCACCCTACAACACATGACACATATAGATATTTACCTTGATAAGTTTACCGTGCCGGAATCATCGGTTTATTTTAGAGAATGTGTTAGTGTAAAACATGAATACGAATACAACGGTATTGAGGCTACTTTCACGTTTCATTGCAACACTACAGTCCTGACTCAGCAGTATGCTGACTTTTATGTGAGCCCGGATGGTGATGATGCCAATGCCGGTCTTTCTCCTGAAGAACCGCTAAAGACCATTGCTCTGGCTTTACATAGGATCGGTGCAGATAGCCAGCGTCCTCATACTATCTATCTGGCCAATGGAATCTACGCCGAAGACCAGCACTTTCCACTCAATTTGCGTAGCTATGTAAGCATTGTGGGCGAAAGCGAAGAAGGCGTAATCTTTGGCGTTGGTGCTCCGACTACATTCATAAACGGCTGGGACTCTGAAAAAGAGGTGACGATCAAAAATATCACATTCCAGGGTCCGGTTTATCAAGGATTTGCTCGTTTTGTGCTGATTTTTTGCAAATCTCGCGACACATTTGTTGGTGTAGTCGATAAGTTTAGTTTAACTTTGGAAAACATCAGTTTCCGCAATATCTATCCTCTGCATTACAATCTTCCGTTAGTGTTAGCCCAGATGACATATCCGGAAAAACTGATATTGCGTAATGTCACAGTGGAAAACTGTATGGTATCTACGGCCTTTTATTTATGGGGTGGAAATGTTTACGGGGATAATGTCCGCATACACAACACGTATGCTTCGCCATATGGTTTATTGGCAGGACACGCACTAAATATTTTCACTAATGATCCGCTACGAACCGGAGGGGATAATATATTTCATAATCTTGAGATAACTAATTGTAATTCAAGGTCTATCGGGGGTTCATTGGATTGTATCGTTAAGATTGGGCATTCATTTTTGCCTACCGAGTTTAGGACTTACTTTATCAATTCTACTATCACGGACAATCACTGGAGTACCGGTTATGGTGCTGCCATAAACTTGCTTGAGGATGCCAAGGTAAGCTTTATCAACAGCATTATCAGCAATGAAGCAGGTATCAATTTTATGCTGCTCAACGAGGACCTGCCTTCGAATTTACAGTTTCTGAATTGCCTGGTCGGCCCCTCTGAGAATCCCGAAGACACCGTTTACAATATGGGACCGAACAACACGATCGAATGGTATGGAACGAATCTAAGCTGCGATCCGGGGTTTTATGCCTGGGAAGAGGGCAATCCCTATACTTTGGGGCAGGATTCACCATGCATCGATGCCGGAACCATGGATTTCTCTATCTTTAATCTGCCGGATTGGTATCAGTTTCCTGCCTATGATCTGACTGGCGATCCTCGTATCTATGGGAATCAGGTGGATATGGGGGCCTATGAATGGCAGGGGCAAGTGGGAGTTGAAAATTTACTGGCCCCGCCCACTTTGAGTATGAATAATTATCCGAATCCGTTTAATCCCAGTACCACGATAGAATTCAATATCCCGGAAAACGGACGAGCTTTAGTATCTGTCTATAATACCAAAGGTCAGAGAGTAAAGAACTTGCTCGATGCTGATCTGCCCCGAGGAAAGCACACACTGGTCTGGGATGGCAGAGATGCGAATAATCATAGTCTGGCCTCGGGCATTTATTTTTTCAAACTGGAATCAGGAGGAAAAATCTCTATTCGCAAAGTTATGCTGATGAAATAGTACAAGAGACAGATGAGGATCCCAAACTTTGAGTTCTGACATGCTTTCATTATCGGTGGCGAAAGCTTCAAATAAACAGGCGAGTTTGCTGGATTGGATGCGTCTCGCATCCAGCAAGACTTCGAAGTTTTGAAAAAAGAACACGTTCCGTGCTCAGCAGGCGAGACGCCTGCTATCCAGA
>JAJBBD010000044.1 GCA_020532355.1 Candidatus Cloacimonadota bacterium
AATTATATACTGGATAGATATTATCTTCTAAAACACGATAAAAAATATCTGGTTTTGTTTCATCCAATAACTGATGGTCTTCACTCCTAACCGCAGCACAGTGAATCATTGCGTCTATGTTATCCAAATAATTTGTAAGATACCTTGAAACAGCTTCATAATCTCTAAGATCCACTGATATTTGTGGAGATTTGAGATCACTTATGCGCTGTTTGTGCTTATGGTATAGAAGGAGAAGCTTTTTGCCTTCAGCCTCATAAATATGGGCAAGATAGCTGCCTATATGAGAATTTGCTCCGCTAATAAGAATCGTATTCATGATTTTTTGGTAATATCCACAATCTTGTGGGCAAGATCAAATTTATCGCCTTGAGCAGTTTGGGAAGATGAATCACAACTAAGTACTGTTATCTCGTTAGTATCTTTTCCGGCATTATTTAAATGATTTGCTACGATAATGTCCAAATTCTTTTTCTGCAGTTTGAGTTTTGCATTCTTAACGATATCAGAAGTTTCAGCGGCAAATCCTATCAGTTTTTGGCCAGGGGCCTTAGTTTCTCCAAGTTCCTGTAATATATCTTTTGTGCTTCGTAGTTTTATACACAAATCTTTACCTTTCTTAATTTTTTCGCTACTGTAAGATTCTGGTTTGTAATCTGACACAGCGGCACACATGAACACCCAGTTACATTGTTGAAAATGCGCAATCATTTCTTTGTGCATTTCTTCCACAGAAATAGCCTCAATCGCATCATTTAAGTAATATGGCAGTTCTGTGCTAATCGCACCATAAACTAAAGTAACCTCAGCTCCCCTTAAACAAAGTGCGCGAGCCAAAGATAACCCCATTTTCCCAGAAGATCGATTACTTATAAAGCGCATGGGGTCAATAGCCTCTTTAGTTGCCCCGGCACTAACCAATGCTTTGATCCCTTTAAGATCACGACCATATTGCAAATAGGTGCGAATGGCAAAAACAAGCTCTTCGTTTGGAGGATACTTGCCTTTCCCACTGTATGCACAAGCTAATAAGCCGGTATCTGGCTCAATTATAAAATGTCCCCTCTTGTGTAGTAATGCAATATTATCTATTGTTGCCTGATTTTGATACATGTGCACATTCATTGCAGGTACCCATAGTATAGGTTTGGTGTATGCAAGAATAATGGAACTAAGTAGATTGTCCGCAATACCATGGGCTGCTTTGGCTATAGTATTTGCGCTTGCAGGGGCAACAATTATCAAATCTGCCCAATCTGCCAAGTTTATATGGGGTATGGCATCATTTTCATACCATAGTGTTGAATAAACCTCGCCATGCGTTATGGCAGAGAAATTTACGGGACTTACAAACTTGTTGGCAGCTTCGGTTAGGACGGTACGGATATCGTAGCCAATCTTATAAAGCTTACTGGCAAGATCTATAGCCTTATATGCCGCTATGCCCCCACATACACATAAGAGAATTCGAGGTTTTTTCATCAGAATTTTACCGAAAGCTTCACTTGGGGTACGTTGTGCCGAACATCTACACTGAAATTCGCCCTACGTTCTTGAGCATTATACCTTAAAACATCGATCCCACTAATAAGGTGATTAAGGATTGTTACTCCCAAGGCTAGCTTAGCAAAAGATTCAAAATCTTGTGCTTTATTCCGCATTTGATTATACTGAGATCTATCTGATTCGGTTTCCCAGCTAAAATACTTATCATCCAGATAGGCATGATCGTCTATATACTGCTGTTGTTGAATTGGATCGGCAGAATACAATCGCATAGCCTCTGCTCTTACAGCTGCATTATAGCCCAAAGCGTCATAACCGCTACTATTATACTTGCCCAAATTTTTTAGAAACTCCTGATCGTAGTCACCAGGATTTATATGAGCATATTTCACTGCATAAACATAGGATTCTTCTTTAAGCAGATTTGCTTCACTTTTTAGATATAACTGACTGCCAATAACAAGTGCTTCAGCTGCAACAAGCGCATAACCATAAGTTCTGCCATTTTTCACTTGTGTGTATCCGGGAATTAACAGAGACATTAGGAAGTCTTTTTTTTGAGCATTCAGCGATGCAACTGAGGCTGCGCACATTAAAATGATGAGTAAGTATTTCAGATTCTTCATCAAAACCTCAATTCACAGTTTAGCGATACTCCATCATAGCCACTTAGTCCAGCGTAAATATTCATGTTTCTGCTTAGTAACGCAGTATCTACAATGCTAATAGCACGATTTAACAGCATTATGCCCAAGGCAAGATTGTGATTAATCTTCATTTTTTGATGCTTACGCCGCATGCTATTATAGGTTTGCCAGTGTTCAATACTTTGCCACTCCCACTGTTCATCTCCACTAAAGCTCTCTGCGGCTATAGTTTCGGCATAACTCACTGGATCGTAGTTAGAGATTAGGTAATAGTTTCTAACTACCATTTCAATATATTCATTGTAATCATCGCTGCTGATGTATTCCTGTACATATTGGTAATGACCCTGTGGAGAATCTAAGGGTACACCGGCGTATTCATTAGCATAACGTTTATACCTGTCTTTTTGCAAATTCATATCCTGATCTGTTTTAAAAAAACTGTATGCCGCTATAATTTCTGAAGAAAGTAAAAATAATCCACGATTAGTTTTTCCCATGGCAATCTCTCCGCTTCCGGGAACTAAAGCACTCATACCAATGTATGCAAAGCGAGATTGGGCAAAAAGAGCACCACCAAACAGGTAGAGCATTAAGACTAGAACAAATCTGTGTTTCATTAAAACTTCCAGTTAAAAGAAAGTGTTGGGGTTAATTTATCGTTTCTTAAACGAGTGTAATATTGCATTCTTATTCCCCTATCGGTTATAGCTCCCCGATTCACTTTTCTTGTCAGGCGTATGGCATCCAGACCGGCAGCAATATGATTAAACGCTAAGCCAAAAGTGAATGCTCGCGAAATTGCATAATCGCTTTTTGCTTCATTACGCATCTCAATGTACTTTCTGCGCATAATACTGAAATCATGACTATCATTTCTAACTTCATGATCCATGTATAAATCTCGTTCGGGAACATCGTATAATGGATAGTTGCCAGACCATGTCCAATTAGGATTGGGGGGATCAGTATCGTAACCAGAGGGACTCCAATTCGGACCTTGAAAACTACCACTTTCGTCAGTAGCAAAAGTATAATACCAATCTGCCCATCCAAATACATAATGAGCGTATTTGCCAATATCTTCATAGAAGTGTTGAGTGTTGTTATCATCCAATCTAAAGTATGATTGTTCGTAGATATCTGCCGAGTTTAAATTCAATAGTAAGGTTTCTACTCTTTCTTGCCTTTCTCTGCTGTATCGGAAAGTATTTTGAATCACTTCACCGTTTGGGAGAGTATAATCGATAAGTTCACCATTTGCATAGTATTCGTAATCCTTAGTTTTATCATCGCCACGCTTATTAAAGTATACAATTCCCGCAATCATGCCAGCCTCTAAGACTGGAAACAGATATGTGGTAAAAGCGCTACGATCTGCGTAAAATTGTCCAGCGCCGGGGAATAACATCGACATTACCATTGCGGTTCGAGCATTCTTTTTTTCGTAATTAACTTGAATAAAATCTGCTTTAAGCTCTTCTTCTTTAGGTGTTTCATTCTCCCAAAGCCAATCTTCGGCATTTTGGGCAAAAACACTGCTTACTATAGTCATTAGCATTAAGCATATTATTATTTTACGCATAAGATACTTCCTATTTCTCCACGGCAAATTTAAAGCTTTTTATTTTATTTCCACTAGTTACATTAACCAGATATACTCCCGAGCTGAGCTTTTTTGAACTTAGCTCTAAATCCAATCTCGGCTCATGCTGTAGTTTATGGGATTGAACTTTCAATCCTGAAATATCATAAATATTTATCTCTATGTCTGCTGGCGCATTTTCCACACGCA
Source organism: Candidatus Cloacimonadota bacterium (assembly GCA_020532355.1). Lineage (NCBI taxonomy): Bacteria > Pseudomonadati > Candidatus Cloacimonadota > Candidatus Cloacimonadota bacterium. The sequence continues at coordinate 3,949 of JAJBBD010000044.1, forward strand.
AGTGGTAATACTCTTTACTAACTGGACTGGGAAAAACAAAAGCATTAAATGCCTCATGGGTAGTGCCAGGCTCTGCTTGAATACTTCCAAAAACCACACCAGAACCCGAGTTTTGATACCCATTCCACAATATTGGGTTTTCATCTAATCCGTCTATTGAGTGAATGTAGCCAATGTTTTTTCCCGGATTCGCTATTGTATAGTACCACAATAATCTGCTATTTACTGCATCATAATATAAAATATCCGTCCAAGCCGGATGCTCAATCTCGCTATGATATGGTACCAACATCGAAAATTCAGGACGAAGCTCTCCCCTATCGGAGATGGCTACGTATCCTTGACTATTTACTTGAAGATACAGAATTGTCTCATCTTCAAATCTAACAACCTTTGAGTTCCCATTGGGGCTTATAGTAATCCTATCTAAACAGCGTGGAAAGCCCTGATTTAGATATCCATTGTAGTTAATGAGGTATGCATTGTTGCCTAAACCGAAAAAAAGCCTTAGGTCTTTGCTGGAATCTGCCAGAAGAGCAGGCTGAGAAGGTAAATATGAGCTCGGATTCCTAAATATTAGGTTCAGATTAGTTGTATCCATTCTATCTAGGGCATAAGTATAGCGATAGATATTTCCGCTGTTGGCAGTTAAGAATACTTCTACTGCTTTGTCGGATTTGCAAACAATAGGTTCGTACTCTCCAAATATCTCAGGCAATTCAATCGCATCAATTAACGATAGTTGTTGTGCATCCAGAAGATGGAAGTTTCTTTCAGAAAGAGCAATAATGGTGCCACTAAACCCCGTAATATTTTTGAGGTCTTCTACTGAAGTACTATCTGCGATAATGTAGTCTGATACTCTAAATATTGTATCGCCAACATGAGTATAAAGATTGTTATCTATTTCAATTGGTTGCGCAAGTGTTCCCGAAAACTCTATTGCGTTTTCCGCTACACCAATCGTGCTGACCAGCATAAATCTCAATGTGTTATCCTTTACACCCACAATTTCCTTATCACCAGTAATGCTGTTTTCGATACTAATTGCCGGAAAATCAAAATCCCATTCTTCAATCTGGACGGGCTCTATCATCTCTATCCATTCTCCACCAAGATCACAAAAGAGTCTAAGTCCACCGCTACCAAAAAATGGCATAGATAATTCACAGAAATCAGTCGATATAGGCTGGGCAGCCAAGGGGCTGGATTCTACAAAAATACTTTTTGTGGTATCCCACAATGAACTTTCTAAAGTACAGGTCATAATCGGGGCAGGATCACTTATATTATCAAAGAAGAATTGGCCTCCTAATCCAGCTTCATTTACTAAAGCTGGCTCAGATTGTGCACTAAGACGTGGACGCCATTCTTCATCGCTCCATTCTATAAACACTCCATAATCACCAAATGATGGCTTTCTAGCATGAAAATACTCATAGGGTGTACCAGTCCAGTATTGAGAATAATACTCTCCCAAATCCCGAATGCCATCTGCCTCTAACACCATTACACCAGGTCTATTAAAACTAGTGTTTACAGTGTTGTTTTCAAAATTAGACCAAAATGATCCATCGTCGAGAACACTACCTTCTTGGTAAAGAACTTTTTCATTCACATACCATACCAGCAGTCCACCTCCTTTTACATTAAGGTCTCCGTCCAAAAACGATGGCAAAAGATAGTCGTACTCATAAGTTGGTTTATTTGTTGGGTCGCCGAAGGCAACCGGATGAAGAATAACCCTTCCGTTTAAAGTTGCATAAACAGATGTGAAGCCATCACCATCAGGATCCAAATTGCGGTTTTCTATCAAATAGTACTCATCTGGGCTAATCTGATAGCGAATAATATTTGGCTTAACATATTCATCCTGAATCATACTACTACTTGCTATCTCTATCGTGCTTAAAGCTTCATATTCGCTAATGTCCTTGTATAAACCATTACTCCGAAAAATATCTTCAAAAAGTAAAGACCGACTAAATGCACCTGGTAATGTGGGTAGGGCTCCTTCCACTAAAACATAATCGTCATTTTCATTGCCCAAATCGAATTTTGAAATACCAGATCCGCCACTATCCATAATGTCGAACATACCAACCATTGGTGAGAAACTATAAACATTGTATAAGTCTACTAGCCCCAATGAATGTCCAAATTCATGAAATAGTACCGCATTTAATGCACCATAACCTGTATGAGTAATTTTGCCACCCTCTTCTATGAAATCAAAATCTTGAGATATCGTAGCAGGCACATTACAAGCATGAAATATCTCGTGATCTCCATTGTCAACCTCGGCTTGCTTACCATCTCCTACTCGGATAAAAAACGAGGGAATATCTACGGGACTGTCTCCGGCATAATCGTGTTGCCAATCTGAACCAGCATGAATAATCATATAATGAGCATATTGTCCAAATTCAATTTGGGGATCATCATTATCAGCGGTTTCAAATGCCTCCTTAAAATACTCTTCCATCTTGCTAACAAAAAGCTCAGAATTTGCATTAGGGGGGTTGTAATAGGACATCGGTTGTGAAAGTGTGTATGCAGCCTTATCCTTTGGCCAAACATCATAAATAAGATCGTAATATCCCGCTGAAGCAGAACTATAGTAATGGCGCATAGCTTCTAGGTTTGCTTCAAAGTACTCACGGTCATGGGGAGGCTTGCCAATGGAGAATAGGTAGTCAGCATCTTCTTCAAGTTGAAACTTTCCATTTCCAGTACTCAAGGGATCTTCATCTTCTTGAAAATCTACCAATATCACCAATAGTTTTCGATAGTCGCCCTTATTTTTTTGAGCATGTTCAAAAGTACTCTCTTGCCTTAATAGCGAGGCATAAGGATGAATCTTAGGCTTGTTTGTTTTGGGGTAAGGGTGTAAGTTCATTTTTTGGGCAAAAAGCTGAGAGCAATATGTTGCGGGTATCATAATCATTGCCAACACAACAATCAGCCCAGAGAGGCTTATTCTTTTCATGATTTCCTTGTTTAATGATTCATTTTTAGAAACTTGCAGAAGCAGACCATAGCGATCTGCTTCTACTGTTTAAACTGTATAGAATTAGTATTCAACACCCAGAGAGAATACTTTATTAAAATCGGTTAGTTCTCCACCGGGAACCATCGAGAAATCAGCAGTCAGTTTATACTTTTGGTCGAATGTATATTGAAGTCCTACACCAAAACTAGGTCCTGTAATTTTACCGGCAGTATCAGCAAAATATCCTCCCCTCAAGGCGATGAGATCCAGATATAAGTATTCAGCACCAGCAGAATAAATGGTTTCATCTATATGCTCCCAGCCAGTTACGAATCTTTTAAACAGGGGATCTTCATTTGCCAACATCTTACTTGCTTCGGCAGATATCGTAAACCGGCTCATGGGATTATCAAGCACTCTATATGCGGCACCAGCTCTCACAGTCATTGGTGATGGGTCTGCTTGATCTTGATCTACAAAAGTAACATCCGGACCAAGATTTTGTAATACAAGCGCTAAATCTAATCCATTGATATTGGCTGCATTGCGGTATTTTGCTCCCAAGTCGAAGCCAAAACTAAAAGCTTTTCCTTCTTTCTCGGTTGATCCAGTTCCGGGCGCAAGATAGCTATAGATAAGCTTAAAATTTGCCCCAACACCTAGTATCTCTGGTATCATTTCATAAGAATAGCCAACAGCTCCGGCTATATCGAAGGGATGAAAAGTTCCCAAATAAACTTGGTTTGAATCAGTATGTTCTTGTGTTCCTGCATCCAGTAGCACTATATGAGCATTTAAATTTCCGATTCCCTCAAAATACTGGTTCCAGCCTAAGTATTCATAGAACATATCGTTCAATCCAGAGCCTTGTAGCCATGGTATATGGTTCAGGGCAAGTTGTCCTTCGCGATTAAATGCAGTTGCTCCCGGATTCCACCACATGGCAAATGCGTCGTCGGCTACAGCTGTGTATGCTCTGCCCATTCCATTTGCGCGACCACCGGGTTCAAAGGTGAGAAAGAGTAGGGAACCTTGAGATATTGCAGTTAAGGGTACTGCAAAAACAATTACAAGGATAAGGCTTAAGGTGATGCGTCTTAATGACATCTATACCTCCACAGGTTTCAGGCTTGATTTATGGTTTCAGCAGGGCGCATATATATCCCCGTGTATCTTGGGACAATATTCGCACACAAACAATATAATTCAATAAAAATTTCTGTGATGCGAATTGTCATAACTTTCATAGAATTTAGCCGCTTAACAAATGAACAATGATACTCCTTGCAAAGTATGGTGCCGAAGGCCGGAATCGAACCGGCATGGGCAAGAAGCCCGGTGGATTTTGAGTCCACTGCGTCTACCAATTTCACCACTTCGGCACATATTTTTCTCAAAACTAATAATTCCCGTTCTTTGTCAAGTTAAAAAATGATCACCGTGCTTCTTCGGCAATTAACTCGGCAAATTTATGCGCTGCACCGTCTAAAGCTTCTTTGGGTGTGCTTTGATTGCGCATCGCTCTTTCCAGGTAGCTTTTAAGCTCGGGTCTGGCTTTAAACCAGGCAGCAGTTTGGGGTTCATATACCGCTGTTTCAAGCTGCTCGTAAATACCTTGATATTGTGGATATTTTTCTAAAAAATCTACGATCGTATCGCTTCTCATTGCGCTTCTTCGCACCGGCATATAGCTTGTAGCAATGCTCCAGCGAGCTGTCTGTTCAGTATCGGTAAACCATTTAATGAATTCCCATGCTGCTCGTTCTCGTTTCCTATCTCCAGATTTGAATATTACAATATTTGCTCCAGATACTGCGCTCTGATTAGTACGGTAACTTGGTAATGGCGCATAACCGATATTAAAGTTGATGGGTTGTTGTCGCATATGAGTAATTGAAACACTGGATCCTTCATACATAGCAACAATTCCAGCCAAGAAGTCATTCTGACCTTCATATTCACGCACCAAATATACAGTTTGATCTTTGTACATCATATCGGTTATGTATGTAAGTGCTTCTACACCCTGCGGACTATTTAGTGCAGGATTCCCCTTTTCGTCTATTAAGGTACCTCCTGCTTGATGTAATAGATTCACAAATTGCCATTCGTTTACATTGAAATTTGTACCATATTTATCTATTTCACCATCATTATCAGTGTCTCTGGTAAGTAATTTTGCATAATCCTTAAACTCCTGCCATGTTTGGGGGAAGCTCTCTGGATCTAATCCAGCCCGGTAAAACTCATCTTTATTGTAAAAATATGCTCTTACGCTTTTATTGAAAGGGAATGAATATAATGTGTCATTAAATGTATTGGAGTTTCTAAATACCGGATATACATCTTTCAGATCCTCTTCATCAAAATCTTCATCTTCGGCAATCAACTCATCTAGTGATGCTAATACTCCAGATTCTATATATTTAGATGCCCAACTTTCGAAAACCTGAGCTATGTCCGGTTGCTTTTTTGCCTGGATTGATGCCATTAGTTTTTGAGATAATGCGGTATAACTACTGATAGGGTTTGCCACTACTTCTATATCGTCATGATTACGATTAAATTCCATGATCATTTCATTTAGTGTATCACCTAAGGGTCCGCTTAGTCCGTGCCAAAATGTTACTCTGGTTTTACCGGTTGTCAGAGTTTTTCCACAAGCACCTATCAGCAGGCTTATCAATATTGCAGCAATCAGTAATCGACGCATATTATCTCCCATGAATATTCTTCTTGATGTGATTAAAACACAACGTATTATCATTATCAAATCAATTATTGTAAGATTCCCAAAGCAGTCAATCTTTTTCTGCTTTAACAAGATCTATTGCTACAATTAAATGCCCAAGTCTTATTATTAGTAGAGATCATCATTGATTAATTCTTTAAATTGCTTATCTAGTTATTCTACTATACATGTTATTGGTACCAAGAATACCTTTACCATTCCCATATTGATAAGATCTAGTCCAGATTCCTTCAATTCTTGTATGGCAAAATCGATATCATTCTTTTCTGCAACGCCCATTATCACGCTTCCATATCCCTGACGGATGTCTGGAGATTCCTTAAAAGACGCAAATAGAGGAATATCATAAAGCATTTTTTGCCCAAGTGTTTCACCACTTAACACAATTGTATCCTCAATTCCTGCTTCTGATAGAGCCAGAATTACATCATCTAAATATTTATCGTTATACAAATGTAAAATCATGTACATCGCGTATCTCCTAAAATCATTCTTTAACTCTCAGCTCTCCGGCTTTGCCAAGCCCGTATTTAACCAATACGGGACCAATTAACATTATTAAGAAAGTGGACGCAGTCATTACGCTTAGTACTTGGGTAGCCTCTGCTTCTAATCCTAATTCAGAAAGAATACTTGCTGCTCCCAAACTTAAGCCAATAGCCACTCCAGCTTGAGAGAGTAAGGTATAACCCAGATACTTACGAATCTTAGATTCAGATTTCGTTATTTTTGCTCCCCACCAGGCTCCGCCAAACTTCCCAATGCTACGAAAGATGATATATGCAATTATCAACATGGAATAAGAGGCTATTTCACCGAAATCTAGACGTGAGCCCAACAAAACAAAAAACATTAAATACACCGGAGGAGACCATTGAGTTAGAGAATGAGTAAATTTTTTGGTGATAATTCCGTTGTTATTTGTCATTATAATGGCTGCACTCATTGTAAGTAATATTGGGGAAATACCCAAAAATTCTGCTAGAGAACACATAATAAACAATGAACCCAAAGAATAAATAAGGAATAGAGATTGTTCGTGTATATAACGAGCAAATTTAACCAGAAGATAACCTATTGCTGCCCCCAAAATAATCTCGAGCAGAATATCCCCAATGGCTCCAATCACTGCATGTGAAACACTCAGGTTTTGAGCACCTAACATAATTCCAGCTAAAGGAATCCCCAGTGAATAAAGAATAAGAGCGAATATGTCATCTAAACCCATTACTGCAAATAGCGTAGAAGTAAGCTCTCCCTTGGCGTGATACTGACGAATTACGTCTATCGTCCCTGCTGGTGCAGTAGCACAAGCCAAAGCCCCATAGATAATTCCCATGGGAATGCTCTTAAGGGCAATTGCCGTGGCAGTTGCTACCACTACAAATGCAACACTCGCTTCCAGTACCACAATAATAATGATCTTTTTGCCCATCTGCCGCAACTCTTTAAACCGTAATTCCGAACCAATATTAAATCCAATTAACGCCAATGTTATGAGATTGATAAAGCTAAGACTCTCTACTTGATTCAAGTTCACATAAGCAATTATTGCTGGACCAAAAATAGCTCCGGTAATTATGTATCCAATAATTACAGGAACCTTTATATAGTTAGCTCCTCTCCCGCTTATTAATGAAAACAACAAGCATATTCCCATAAAGGAGAGTAGATAAACATCTTGCATTATTTACTTTCCACCAATATCTCATAGATTTCCTTGGGGTTTGTTGCCTGCATCAATTTTTCAACTAGTTGATGCTTTCTCATCCTCAACATCAACCGCGATAGTAATTTAACATATTTCTTGTCCTGGTTGTTGTTTGCCACTATCATAAATATTAAGTAAACAGGTTTACCGTCCACAGCATCAAATTCTATGCCTTCGTTAATCTTTGCAAATGCAATTACAAAGTCTTCAACTGCTGTTGTACGAGCATGTGGAATTGCAACACCTTCCCCAATTCCAGTACTCATGGTCTTTTCACGCATAAATATCGCTTTCTTCATGGTAGCGGCATCTTTCACGCTGGGATCTTGCCCAATCAGATCTGCCATTTTAGACAAAATATCTTGTTTACTGCTTGAATCCAAACAAAGAACACGTTCGGGTGTTAAATAGGAACAAACCTCGAGATTATCTGTCATTATCGCCTCAATATTTACTGATTTTGCATACTATCGTTTTTTTATGCCCATTTTTGTCAAGACAGAACCAATATAATAGACCTTTGAATAATCGGGGTATGAAGCGGAGCCTCATGCTACAAAGGTGGTTCGTAGGCATAGCTACTATCAAAATAAGCTTACCAAACCGACATCTCGTGCATAAATAAACTGCTATATATGGATGTGCAAAGTTCTCGCTTAATTAATTGTCTTTAAATCTATTATTGAGAACAAGTGCAGTGAGTACTAACGATTCTATGGAGCTAAGCCATTGCAATCCTTCGCACTTCGCTTATCTTTCCCTCATGATGTCCTCATCTCATGAGGAGATAATGAGCAGAAATAGAGCAAACGAATAGAGAAAGTAGTGGGGGTGCAATATTGGTGACCTAAATGGATAGAAAAGAGAACTTAAAAAACCACATTCCTCCGATTTTCAATTTCGGTGACTCTTTATACTTTTACTGCAGAATCTCATGATATGAGCGTAAATTCTTGTTGACACCATTATGCTTGCTCAAAATATTGCGCTTAACTGTGTCTTCTGGAGAAACTTATGTATAAAGCGCTGTTTTTAATGCTAATAATGCTTTTGTTCGTCAACTTGCTTGCCGACAATCTTGACGATAAAATGCGAGAATTGCAGCGTATACAATCTCAACTTGAAACAACTGAACAAAAGGCCAAGCAAACAGCAGAAAAAAGGAAGCAGACCGAATCTGAGATTCAACGTACAGCCTCTCTAAAGCATCTTTCCGATCAAAATGTGAATAAATACCGTTCTGCAGTATTAGTTGTGCGCGATTCTTTAAGCGAAGTTGAGCGCAGATTAGCTAATGCCAATGATCGCCTAAGCAATCTCCAATATGCTCAAAATGCAGAAATGAACATGCTCTTGCGGGTTGATCGCAGCTTTTCAGCACAACAAATTTCGCATCGAGATCAACGTTACTTGCAAAGCTTGATTCTACATCAAAAAAGGGATTTTGATATTCTTAACGGTTATAAAGCTTCATTGGTGCATGCTCAAGATTTACACAACGCTGAAGCATCCAAAATAAACCGTAGCTTAAGAACTGAAAGTCAGAAAAATAAAAGATACAATAAACAGATTAGTGCTCTTACTAATCAGCAGAAAAAGCTAAGTAAGCAAGAGCAGGAGCTACAAAATAACATAGCTAAACTAAAACGCGATGCCGCAGCACTTGAAACCCTGATAAGCCAATTGCTAGAAGAAAGTGGGCGCAGTCTGCCAAGTTACGAATTCACCCAAATCAAAATTGCCTGGCCAGTTAAGGGTAATATTATCCGTAGTTTTGGTCAAGAGACTCGTTCATACAATACCAGCGTTGTTAGTAATGGTATAGATATTGCCGTTCACGAAGGTACAAATGTGCACGCAGTTGATGATGGAGAGGTAATATTCTCAGACCGTTACGGGGGTCAGGGGAAACTAATAATTATTGATCATAAGAATGGATTCTTTAGCCTTTATGGTTACAACAGCGATCTATTAGTAGATCGTGGAGACACAGTAACTCGAGGTACCGTTATCGCACGTAGCGGCGCTACGGGATCAGCGTTGGAGCCTGCTTTACATTTTGAACTACGCAAAGATGGCAGAGCCATAAACCCGGTGCCATATTTTGAATAAACGGCAATTTCTATGCCAGAATAATTCGTTTTCATCTTACGCATGTTGATAAGGGAATAAATGATGCTCAAAGTGAAGAATCCTTCAGAGAAGAAAATTCAAAGATTACTGCAAAAAGATCCTCTTACTGAATCAACTATTTTGCATTATACAGGCAATATGTGGGGAATTGGGTGCCGCTTATCTGCGCACAACACAATCAATCGTATTCATGAGCTCAAACAACGCAGCAAATCTGGCATGATCGTTCTTGTTCCGGATATAGCTTGGATATCTGCGAACATCAATGTACCCGAACGCATCTACTCACTTATGCAACAGTATTATCCAGGAAATTTGAGCATTGCATTTACAGTAGATAATCCAAGTTATGAACATGTGGCATATAATCAAAAAGTAGCTTTTCGAGTTCCTTCAGATCCTATGCTACGCTATATAATTAGTCTTCTAGGCGAGCCTATTGTTTCTACTAGTGTGAACTACTCAAATCTTCCAGCAGAAAATGATTTACATCGTTTGGAGAAAGTGTTTGGCTCTTGGTTCGATATTGCATTTATCCCCCCTGATACTGCTATTGGTGAACATTCTCCCTCCACTCTTATAGAATATGTATCAAAAAGTGAGGGAGAAATAGAGGATATCAAATGCATCAGAGAAGGTTCAATCCCTTTTTACCAGATCAAAAAATCTTTTTCTTTGCCTTTGGTTATGTTTGTTTGTACTGCCAATATATGCCGCAGTCCTATAGCGGAAAAGCTCTTTGCCAAAATGATCAAAGAGCATAACCTTAAACTGAATACAGATAGTAGTGGGCTTTTAGACGGGGGGCACATGATATCTCTTTCATCCATGCAACTTCTTATGGAAAGAGGTATTTTAGACGCTCAAGAGCACGTCTCAAAAAAAATTAGCCCCTCCATGGTGAGTAATTCATGGTTGATTCTTACAATGGAGGAAAGGCAAAGAGATTTTTTGCGCCAAACATATCCCGATGCAGCACATAAGATACTTACACTAAACGAAATAACAGGTTTTGAAGGTGATATTACAGATCCTTATGGTAGTGAACTGGATTTTTATCGCAATACTCAAAATATTATTGAAGAACGCTTACACATACTTTTAGAGAGAATCATAAACAACGATATCATGCTTTTTAAGGATAAGCAATGAGTATAATAGAACCTCATATTATTATAGAACATGGCATATCTAAGGAAGAATACGATAATATAGTTCACATACTAGCTAGAGAACCAAATCTCGTAGAGTTAGGTATTTTCAGCGTGATGTGGAGTGAACATGCCAGTTATAAGAATTCCATATTGCAGCTTAAAAAACTACCTAAAGAAGGTGAGATGTTGCTAGCTAAAGCCGGAGAAGAGAATGCCGGAGTTGTAGATATTGGTGATAATCTTGCCATCAGTTTCAAAATAGAAAGCCATAACCACCCCTCAGCATTAGAGCCTTACCATGGGGCAGCCACAGGAGTTGGCGGCATATTAAGGGATATCTTCACGATGGGAGCCCGACCCATTGCAACTTTTGACTCTCTGCGATTTGGCAATCCTGATAATCCCATTATCAAGCACTTACTTTCTGAAGTAGTAAAGGGTATTGCCGATTATGGAAACTGCTTTGGAGTACCTACAGTGGGAGGTGAAATATATTTTGAGGATAGTTATGAAGGTAATCCCTTAGTAAATGCTATGGCGATTGGTCTTTTAGAGCATAAAAACCTGGCAAAGTCTGCGGCATCAGGGCCTGGGAATGCCGTTATTATTGTAGGCGCAAAAACTGGAAGAGACGGCATCCATGGAGCTACCTTTGCTTCACTAGAGCTCTCGGAGAAATCCGAAGAAAAACGTACAGCAGTACAAGTTGGAGACCCATTCTACGAGAAGATGCTTTTAGAAGCTACTTTAGAGATAATTAAATCTGGTTTAGTTGTTGCAATCCAGGATATGGGTGCTGCGGGTTTGACCTGTTCTTGTAGTGAAATGGCGGGTAAAGGTAAGGTTGGCATAGATATAGACGTAAGTAAGGTTCCTCAACGAGAAAGCGGAATGAATACGTATGAAATAATGCTTTCGGAATCTCAGGAACGTATGTTGGTTATAGTTGAACCACATAATATCGATAAAGTCCTAGCAATATTCGATAAATGGGATTTGGATGCGGTTCAAATAGGCACAGTAACCAACGACAAACTGTTACGGGTTAGAAACAACGATGTTATTGAAGCTGAAATACCTGCGGAGTATCTGATTCTTGGGGGGAAAGCTCCGGTATATAAAAGAGAGTCTTGCCGTCCTAAATATCTAGATCTAGTCCAAAATGAGAGGATAGACTCTCTATCTACCTCATGTAGTGCAAACGATATCCTTTTCAAATTGATGGGCAGCCCCAATATCGCTTCCAAGCATAATATTTATACTCAATTCGATCACATGATAGGCATTGCTACTACTATAGAGCCGGGAAGTGACGCTGCAGTAATTAGGATAAGAAATACTGCTAAAGCTATTGCCGTCGCAACTGACTGTAATGGTCGTTTTTGTTACTTAGATCCATATGAAGGAACAAAAGCAGCAGTTGCTGAAGCTGCCCGAAACGTTGCCTGTAGTGGCGCAAAACCTATTGCGATTACAAATTGCTTAAACTTTGGGAATCCACATAAACCAGAGGTTTATTACTGTTTTGAAGAATGCATCAGGGGCATGAAAGATGCTTGCCTTGCCTTCAATACCCCTGTAACGGGTGGCAATGTTAGTTTTTACAATGAAAACCCCGTTGGAGCCATCTTCCCCACTCCCGTTATCGGGATGTTGGGATTAATGCAGGATTTTCACAAAGCTTGCTCCCAGCATTTTAAGCAAGCAGATGATAAAGTATTTCTTTTAGGAAAGATGAATCAGCGCTTAGGCGGAAGCCAGTATCTGAAAGTTATCCATAATCGCATTACTGGTAAGATAGCGAGAATTGATTTAGAAGAAGAAATAAATCTACAAAACTGTATAATCGAACTAATTGACAAAGATCTGGTAAATAGCGCTCACGATGTTAGTGATGGCGGAATTGCAGTTGCATTAGCAGAATCGTGCTTCAACCCCAAAAAATGCTTTGGATTAAAAGCTTCTATGCCTCAAAATCAAGATTTTATTACTGCTTATTTTGGCGAATCTGGTGGGAATATAATAATCTCTGCAAAACCAAATTGTGAGGATAGTATCATAGAAATTGCCAAGACTCATCACACACTGTGTACATATCTGGGTACTGTAACCGAACCCCAAATTTTCGAATTAGACAACAATATTTCAGTTTGTATAGCTGATTTACGGAAAACATACGAGCAAGGACTACAAATCTAAACATGGAGGAGGAAATGAGAATGAATTTCTTCTTTGGGAACATCTTCTGGGGAATTCTTTTGGTGCTCTGGGGCGCATCATTGATATTGAAAACGTTCAATATTCATATGCCATTGGCAAAAATCTTCATAGCAGTAGTGATTATTATGTTTGGGATTAAGCTCCTAATTGGCTCAAACTCTAAATCTTTAACTAGAGATCATTCTGGACGCAGAAACTACTATCGCAGCAATCG
>JAJBBD010000045.1 GCA_020532355.1 Candidatus Cloacimonadota bacterium
GTCAAGTTTAATCTGCAAAACTATGCCAAAACTGTTTCACTCCAGTAACAATCCCTTCTACAGCTTGGCAGATCTGTCTGTAAATAATGTACATTGTGCCAAGTTGTTGACAAAAAGAAAGCTGTAATTAGGTTTGCATTATGCAAAAAAGTAAAGAGCCAATTCATCCCTTAAACACTCCTATCAAGTACTTGAAGGGAGTGGGAGAGTATCGTGCCAGGCTTTTTGCCAGTTTGGGCATAGAAACTGTGGAAGACTTGATGGAACACTTTCCTCGCACTTACATTAGTCGCATTGTAAATCCTACTCTTGCCACAATGCAAGAAGGAGAAATGGTTTCTTTTACTGCCACCATATCTTTTGTTGATGCTCGCCCCACTACCAAGGGTAAAAAGATTCTCCACGTAGGCGTAAATGATGGTGATATTGGTTTGGTTTGTGTGTGGTTTCAATACCCTCAGAGTTATTTGAAGCTATTTAAACCAGGCATGAACATCTGGCTTTGCGGTATCCTGTCATCGTATAATTCTCAGTTGCAAATGAATCATCCCTCATTTGAGATCTTAGATAGCGACAAAGAAGAAGAGGATTTTTGGAAAACTCGTAGTATGCTTCCCCTATACAGTCTCAAAGAAGGTCTTAGTCAGGGTTTACTGCGTAAAACCATTCTAAACTGCTTTTCAAAATTTGCCCAGCACATTCCAGAAAGCTTACCGGAACACATATTACAAAAACACAAGTTTCCTCCCCGCAGAGCAGCACTTCAATTGATGCATTTTGGGCAACAGGAAGCGCTTATCAAGCAAACCCGTATTCGTTTTGCCTACGAAGAGTTTTTGTATTCTCAGATATTGTGGGCACGACACAAACTTCTTCATAAACAACAGGTTGAAGGCATTCAATTTACCAACAAAAAACAGCTTACCAGCACTTTGAAAACACAACTCAGGTTCGAGTTAACCGCAGCTCAGAAAAGAGTGATTCGAGAAATTTTTGACGATATGTGTTCGATAAAACAGATGTCTCGCATCATTCAAGGCGATGTTGGCAGCGGAAAAACCATTGTTAGCGTTTTTGCCATGTTATTGGCAGTAGAGAATAGCTGCCAAGCTGCATTGATGGTACCTACTGAAATACTAGCCGATCAGCATTATCAGAGCATCAGCTTTCTGCTTAAGGATTTGCCCCTCACTGTGCATTTGCTTAAAGGCGGAAATTATAAAGGCAAATCAGCCATTAAAAAAGCTATTGGCAGCGGGGAAGCTAATATTGTAATTGGAACCCACGCCCTAATTCAACAAGATATTCAGTTTCATGCGCTGGGCTTGGTAGTAGTAGATGAGCAACACCGTTTTGGTGTAGAGCAACGTGCCAAGCTTTCAAAAACAAAGGGGCGTCCCGATATTCTCTATCTTTCTGCCACTCCCATTCCACGTTCGTTAGCTATGACGGTTTATGGAGATCTTGAGGTAAGCAGAATTGATGAACTGCCCAAAGGTCGCAAACCTGTGCAAACCTATGTAAGGGGAGAACGGAAATTTGATACAGTACTAAACGATGTAAGGCAAGAGTTGCAGAAGGGTCGACAGGCATACTTTGTGTGTCCATTAGTTGAAGAAAGTGAAAAGCTAGCGCTTTTAGATGCCAAAAGGCTTTTTGATTTCTTACGCAACAAAGTTTATACAGAGTATTGTACAGAGCTTATCCATGGGCGTATGACTGCCTCCGATAAAGAGAGCATTATGCAGAGATTCAAAGCTGGAGAGATCAAGATTTTAGTTTCTACTACAGTTATTGAAGTGGGGGTGGATGTAGCCAATGCCTCAGTGATGGTGATCGAACATGCAGAACGCTTTGGTTTGGCTCAACTACACCAGTTAAGGGGCAGAGTCGGCAGAGGTAGCGACCAGTCTTTTTGTTATCTTTTGTGGCACCAACCGCTATCTCGTATTGCGCGGGAACGATTAAACACCATGTTGTCTTCCACCGATGGTTTTGAGATTGCCGAAAAAGATTTGGAATTGCGAGGACCGGGAGAGCTTTTTGGGATAGAGCAATCTGGGATGCCTCAGTTCAAACATGCTAACTTAATCCAGGATCAGGATATACTAAAAATCGCCAGAGAGGACGCTTTCGATATCATTGCCCAAGATTCTCAGCTTAGCCATACCGAAAACGAAAGATTGAGGAATATATATCTTGCTAAATACAAAGAAAAAGAAGAACTTATAAAGTACTAATATTCATACTTTTCCAAAAAAGGGCTTGACGATATCGACTGATATATATTATATGATAAAAATCTATATTGAGGTAATCATGAAAAAGCTGATATTACTATTAATGCTGATAATAATTACAACTGCTGCTTTTGCTGTGAGTTTCGATCCTTATTGGTTCAAATCTCGCACCATAATTGGCTGTTTTACTACCGATGCCATCCCCGAACTTGAGGGCAAGCTGGATTTCACCATCAAAGACGGATTTGTCCACACCGGAATATCAAGTATTGATGCCATAACCAAAGAGTTTAAGGTTGTGGACTTAATCCAAGCTCATCCCTATGTTAAGAAGCCTGAGTGGAATGATAAGGGTGTCTACTTACAAAAAATCTACAGATTCATATTAGACTCAGATGAACGCATAGATGAAGCAGTTAAAGCTTTAGAGAAGGACCCTTATTTGCATTTTGCCGAGTTGGAAGCCATCAATCGTCAAAAATTTGTACCCAACGACCCCATGCTGAGTCAACAATATACTCACTCTCTTTTACAAAGCTTTGATGCTTGGGATTATGTTACCGGTAGCCATGATGTTGTAGTGGCAATTACGGATAGCGGTGTTAAATGGAATCACCCCGATTTGATGGGCAATATATGGATAAATCCCGAAGAATCTCCCGGCATGAGTATAAACTGGCAATATGGCACCATCACCGGCGGAAATGGACAAGATGCCGGAGAAGGTGGCAATAAGATTGATGATCTGGTAGGTTGGGATTTCTTCGATTCGGATAATAACCCCATCCAAAACTGGTCAGCAAACGACCACGGTACTCATGTTGCCGGCTGTGCCGCCGCAGTAGGCAACAATGGCATTGGCGTTGTAGGAACTGCACCAAATGTATCTATCCTATCCTGCAAAGGCGCTCCTAGCAATGAGAATTCTGATGGTGTATCCTATGGTTACGACCAAATTAAGTATTCTGCCGAAGTCGGCGCTCACGTTATTAACGCCAGTTGGGGAGGTCCCGGAAGTGGAGCCTACCCAAATAGCATTGTAAATTATGTTACAGCTTTAGGCGCAGCGGTTATTTCTGCAGCCGGGAACGAAAACACTGAACACAGCAGCAACTATCAGGATTACCCGGCAGATTGTTTAAATGCTCTTAATGTGGCAGCCACAAATAATACTGATGTAAAAGCATCTTTCTCAGATTATGGCTCACCCATCGACATTAGCGCTCCCGGCGCCACAATCCTGTCCACTATCATTAGTGGCTCCGGTTATGCAAGTTATAACGGAACATCGATGGCAAGCCCAGTAGTGGCCGGTGTAGCTGCTTTGGTAAAAAGCTTGCATCCAGAATATAGCTCAGAAGATCTTCGTTTTCGCTTGATGGCAACCGCCGATCCTATTGATGATATAAACCCAAACTATGTGGGAAAACTGGGAACAGGCAGAGTTAATGCTTTTACTGCCACCATGTACGATAAAATTCCGAACATAGTAAATGAAGGCGTTACTGTTACAGAAGCCGAGGGTGATGGCGATAACATTGCCAATCCCGGCGAGACCATTTTTATAAACGTACAGCTCAGGAATGCCATGACCGGATTAGGGATTTTCTGGAAAGAAGCGCAAAACCTTACTGCACGGCTTAGAACTAACTATCCTGGTATTACTATCATAGATTCTGTATCTACCTTTGGTCCAAATGGTACTTTATCTGCCGAAACCAGTTCATGGAACAACACCCCCTTTAAGATTAGTGCCATTGCAGATCTTCCTTCCGAAACCATCCCCTTTGAAATATACATTACTTCCAACGATAATGATGAGTATCCTTACCACAAAACAATTCCTTTCACTATAGAGATACCTCTTTACCAGTCGGGCTGGCCAATATACGCAGGAGGATCTGCTTCAAGTTCTGCCATTTTTGTAGATCTCGATGCGGATAATCATAAGGAAATAATATTTGGCGATTTGGATGGCAACATTCATGTAGCTAACGCCAATGGCGAAGACAGCATTGCCGGCTTCCCGCTTAACTTAGGCTCTGCCACTTTGGGATCAATTGCTATGAGTAGCCAACAGAATGATGGTAGTTATCTTTTTGCCACTACCTTAAGTAACCACTACATAGCTGCATTTGATTCCAACGGGGAGATTTTGTTTAATCAAGCAGCCGGAAGTCCGATTCGTAGTGGCGCTCTTGTAGCAAAGCTGTTCTCAGACGAAGAAGAAAAAATTGTGTTCAATACGCAAAATGGAAGCTTGCATGTGTATAATTTTGACGGGACAAGCGTTCCCAACTTCCCGCTTACTTTAGCAGGATCGGGTTTGTATCTCGCTCAGCCATCGGTTGCCGACCTTAATGGTGATGGAAATATGGAGATTATCACCATTGCATTGAATGGTTATCTTAACGCCATTGACCCCTCCACCGGCACAAATATCAGTGGCTTTCCCATTTCCAATAGTTTGTATGCGAGCATGAATACTGTTACTGTTGCCAATGTGGATTCGGACTCATATCCGGAACTTCTTTTAACTACATCCAACTCCGGTTATCTGTATGGGTTAAATCATGATGGCAGCGTATTGTTCCAGAAAAACCTGGGTGGCGCAATTAGAACCAGTCCCGTTATAGCAGATGTAAACAATGATGGTTCCAAAGAAATTATTGTAATTAAGTATAATGGTGCTATTCATATTATGCATAGTGATGGCACCGATTTCCCGAATATGCCCATAAGCATTCAAGCATCCGTTGAATGCACACCCGTTGTTGCCCGCTACGATTATAATTCCGATATGGCAAGTATAATCTTTGGCGATTCAAACGGATACCTACACTCTATAAGAATGGATGGAACGGAATCGCCCAATTTCCCCATAAAATTAAACGGAAACCTCAAGGTTTCTCCTGCAATTTCGGATCTTGATCTGGATGGAGATATGGATATTGCAATACCGGATAATGCCAACTATTATGTTCTTGATATTAAACGCGATATCAACGACTTGGAATGGATCTGCTATCTTGCCAATTTTGGGCGCACAAATAACGTACATGATGCCACCTCAAATGCTGTAAACGTTACTGAATTAGTTGCAACCACGCTTTTCGGAGCATATCCAAATCCATTTAACCCTAGCACAACTCTGAGCTTCAATTTGCAGGAAAGCTCACCGGTTAGCCTTGAGATATACAATCAAAAGGGGCAGAAAGTACGCAGCCTAATAAGTGAAACCCTGCCTGCCGGTAAGCATCAAATTATATGGAACGGAACCGATGATAATGGCAATGGCATAGCCAGCGGCATATACCTGTATCGGATGAAATCCGGAAAATATAGCTCAACTCGCAAAATGATACTCATGAAATAGTATATCAGCCTATAAATATACATAGAGCCTCCTACAAAGAGGCTCTTTTTTTGTGTTTCACCCAAATCTATTTCTCAATGTCTGAAGTTATCTTTAGGTAAGCTTTAAGCTAAGATCATCCTGCATCAGCAGCATAATATCAGCTTAAACCTTTCTTAACTATAGCTTGGAGCAATGAGGTATAAGGCTATGACAAGAATGCAAATGCACTTGCTAAAACATCTTCACGCTAAGATTGACAAAATCGCTACATTCAAAATGGTGGAACCAAAAGTATTGAAAGGCAGCATATAATGAGAAAATACATTGTCTCAATATTGGGACGACCAAACGTGGGGAAATCCACATTATTCAATCGGCTTTGCCGCAAACGGACAGCCATTGTAGATTTTGAGTCTGGCATCACTCGGGATCGCAAGTATGAAGATGTGGAATGGAATGGCAAGGTATTCAAACTAATTGATACTGGTGGCATTGTTTACGATAGCAGTGATCCTATGGATAAAAACATCCTCAATCAAGCCCTACTGGCCATTGATGAAAGCGATGTAATAATCTTTATGGTAGATGCACAAACTGGTACCACAGATCTGGATCTTGCCATCGCAAAGATTCTCTTCCCTCATCGAGATAAAGTAATTCTGGTTGCCAATAAAGCAGATAGTGAGAAGCTGGAATGGGAAGTCTATGACTTTCTGCAGCTTGGTTTTGGCGATGCCTTCCCAATATCTGCCTCACATGGCCGAAATACTGGAGATTTTCTGGATGAATTAGTAGCCATGATTCCCAATACTATGGATGCCGGAATTGAAGAGAAAACAGAAAGTACCCGCATTGCCGTTGTCGGAAAACCAAATGTTGGAAAAAGCTCAATAGTAAATTTGCTTTTGGGAGAAGAAAAGCAGATTGTTACCGACGTACCGGGAACAACTCGAGATAGCATAGATACATTGTTTAGGTACCACGGTAAAGATTATACTCTTGTAGATACTGCCGGATTAAGACGTAAGAAGAAAGTAACTTACGGAGTAGAATACTTTAGCGTTATGCGCACCATAGAAGCCGTAGATCGCTGCGACATAGTTGTTTTAGTATTGGCTGCCAATGAACCGATTAGCACGCAAGATCTGAAAATAGCTTCTTATGCCCAACGTAAAATGAAAGAAATCCTAATTGTTTACAATAAATGGGATCTTGTAGAACGAGACAGCGGAACAACGGGTCAGTTCATTAAAAATCTGCATCACGAGATGCCTTTTATCCAATTTGCGCCGGTAATATTTATTTCAGCAAAAACTCATCAACGTATTCATAGACTAATGGAAACCGTAGTAAACATAGAAGAAGAAAGTAAAAAACGGGTGCCAACATCAGAATTGAACCGATTTATGGAAACTGTTGTCGCCCGCAGACCTCCAACTCACCCTACCGGACGTCATGTTAAGATCTTCTACATCACCCAAGCTTCGGTAAAACCGCCTATATTTGTGTTCTTTTGCAACTCACCCGCTTTGATAACCGAAAACTATCGCAAATTCTTACACAATCAATTGCGCGAAGTGTTCGCATTTTCCGGAGTTTCTATCAAACTGATCTTTAAGGGACGCAAAGAAGAGGATATTGAAGATGATCGCTCCTGAATATTGGATGCCCCTAATTGCCTACTTTTTAGGTAGCATTCCCATCGGATGGTTGGTTGCTAAGATATTCTACCATACAGATATACGTAAACAAGGCAGTGGAAACATCGGTGCTACAAATGTTCTAAGACAGTTCGGCACAAAAGTAGGCGTGTTTGTTCTTTTATTAGATATGTTAAAAGGAATAGCCGCAGTGCTTCTTGGGATATATTTTTTTGGTCTGGGACACCCATTAGTTTCTTTGTGCGGATTAATCTCAATATTAGGGCACATTTTCTCGGTGTGGCTAAAGTTCAAGGGCGGCAAAGGAGTTGCTACGGCAGCGGGTGTATTTGCAGCTCTTTCACCTTATAGTTTGATAATAGCTTTGGTGGTTTTTATAATAGTGGTAGCCCGTACTCGCTACGTATCTTTAGGATCACTCTTGGCTGCAGTGGTATTTGGGGTCTCAACGTATATAATCCAGCTTAACTCAATCCACCAAGATTGGGCATTGCTTGTCTTGGTTAGCATGGTAGTTATAATGATTGTAATTAGACATAAAGATAATATTCGCAGATTGTTAAAGGGTGAAGAAAATAAGATAAGATTTAGCCATAAGGACAAAACCTGATGTGTGGAATTATCGGCGTTTTTGGCGCCTCTAATACAGTAAAAATGGCAGCTTTGGGATTATTTGCCATCCAGCACCGGGGACAGGAAAGCTGTGGAATGGCGGTATCTGATGGAAGAGTAATCCGCTTGCGCAAAAAGATGGGCTTAGTAAAAACAGTGTTTGGGGAAGAAGATTTGTCCAAATTACCGGGTAAAATTGCCATTGGGCACGTAAGATATCCTACCAAAGGTTCTGCCACAGAATTTAATACTCAACCTCATTTGGTCGAAACTCTCGCCGGACCCACCTATGCTCTGGCATCAAATGGTGATTTGGTGAACTATCCGGCAATGCGCAGCTATCTGGAAAAGCAAAACGTGTACTTTAAAAGTGATAATGATGGTGAGTTGCTGGTGAAATACATAGCATGGCAGGTGATGCGAAAAGGCGAAGGTATAATTGAAGCAATTCGACATTTGATGCGAGATATCAAAGGAGCATATTCAACTGTATTATGTACCAGAGACGCTTTGTATATGTTTCGAGACCCCTTCAGCATGAGACCTATGGTGTGGGGGAAAACCGCAGATGGTGGTATAGTGGTAGCATCCGAAACCTGTGCTTTGGATACACTTTCGGTAACTGACCGTGAAGAAATACCTGCTGCCGGGATTGTGAAAGTTAGTGAAGAAGGAATAAGGATCATCGAAAACGATCCTGATCTTTATCGCACAATCCCACATCAGCAACATTGCATATTTGAGCATATTTATTTTTCCAGACCTGATAGTTTTCACTTTGGCGAAGATGTGTATCGGGTGCGAGAGAAAATAGGTGCTGCACTTGCTGCTACGGATAAAGGGCTGGATGCAGACTATGTGGTTCCAGTTCCGGATTCCTCAAATTTTATCGGCTTGGGATATAGTAATGCCAGTGGTATTCCACTCTCTTTGGGCTTGATTCGTAATCATTATGTGGGGCGCACATTCATCAAACCGGAACAAACAATTCGAGATGAAAGCGTTAGACAGAAATTTAACCTCTTACCAAATTTCTTTACCGGCAAAAAGATAGTATTGGTAGACGATAGCATTGTAAGAGGCACTACAATACGCAAAATAGTAGATCTCATCAAGAGTTCTGGCGTAGCTGAGATTCATCTGCGGATAGGAAGCCCCCCCGTAAAACACAGTTGTTTTTACGGAATAGATACTCCATCTGAACAAGAATTGGCGGCAAACCTCTTTAGCATGGAACAAATACGCAAAAATATAATGGTAGATAGCCTGAAATTTTTGGCAATAGACGACCTACTAACCTGTGTACAAAAACCTCAAAACTACTGCCTCGCATGCTTCAATGGCAAATATCCGTTAACCAAAACAGAGGAGTAATATATGAATTTGCAAGAGCTGAGCAACAAAATTAAGGGTATTAAAACAATAGTTTTAGGCGATATGATGCTAGACGGCTATAAGTGGGGTAAAGTTCAGCGGATATCTCCTGAGGCTCCGGTACCAGTGATTGAAATAAACAAAGAAGAATACCGTTTAGGAGGAGCGGCAAATGTGGCTTTAAATCTGGCATCGTTAGGAGCTGATGTTTTTGCTGTAGGAATTATGGGAACTGGCGTAAATTCTCGTATTATGAAAAAGCTTTTTAAGCAACATGGGTTGAATTCATCAGGCTTGATTGCCGAAAAAGGTAGAAAAACCACTATCAAAACCAGAATCGGTGCAGCCACTCAACAAATAGTGCGAATCGATATTGAAGACACAACCGAGCCAGATGAATTAAGCAAAACTCAGATTATGAACATCTTAAAAGAGCATATCTGCGACGCAAAACTAATGATAATTGAAGATTATAACAAGGGCTTACTATGTGCAGATATCATTCGTCAAAGCTTGGATTTGTGCAAAAAGTATCAGGTTCCGGTAGCAGTGGACCCCAAACAAAAGAACTTTTTCTTATATCGTAAGGTTGATATCTTTAAGCCCAATTTCATAGAACTACAAACGAATCTGGGACAGCGGTTTGAAACCGATGCAGATTTTACCAATGGAGCCATGCAAATTCTTAAAAAACTTGAGTGTAAACATCTTGTGGTAACTCGTGGCGCTAAGGGTATGTGCATTTTTAGTGCTGATAATACTACTCGTTATATACCCAGTTGTGCTCAAGAAGTATTCGATGTTTCTGGAGCTGGAGATACAGTAATCAGTGCGCTTGGCTTAGCATATGCAGCGGGGGAAGAAATACTCTCGGCAGCAGAATTTGCCAATATTGCAGCGGGAGTTGTATGCGGCAAGATGGGAACAGCAAGTGCCACTATAGAAGAGATCGTTGAATATGCCAAAGCTTGAAGAAAAAATCACCGATCAAAAAGCCCTGGTTAAGCTCTGCCAAAAGCAGCAAGCATTAGGCAAAAAGATAGTTTTCACTAATGGCTGCTTTGACATCTTGCACGCCGGGCATGTACGATATTTGGAAGAAGCCCGTAATTTGGGAGACATCTTGGTAGTAGGACTCAATAGCGATAGCTCGGTTTCTCGTCTAAAGGGAGCATCCCGCCCCATCAATACAGAACAAAACCGTGCTCTTGTGTTGGCTGCTTTGTGTGCAGTAGATTATGTATGTATATTTGAAGAAGATACACCTTTAACTTTAATCAAGGCTATTCTTCCAGATATATTAGTAAAAGGTGGAGATTGGCAACCACACCAGATTGTGGGAGCCGATATCGTATTGGCAAACAATGGAAAAGTGCATAGTCTGCAATTTACAGATGGGCTTTCCACTACATCTGTAATCCGAAAAATTGAGGGAAAACGTGAATTCTGAAGAAATTCAAGATGCTGGGGTCGTGACCGCTGTTGACGGTAATTATGTAACCGTAGAACTGCAACGGGGCGGAGGCTGTAAATCTTGCTCTATGCGAGGTTTTTGTTTTAGTAAAAGTAGCCCTGCAGTATTTAAAATACAAACTGAACTTGAGCTTAAAATAGGAGACCGAGTTGAGCTTATGGTTTCGGCAAAAGGACGTGTTTTGGCTTCACTTTTAATCTTTATTGTCCCTGTGTTTTTTTTGTTTATGGGATTTGGGCTTGCTTCATTATTCGTTGGCGAGCTGAGCAGCATCCTATTTGCTTTTGCGGCAATGGCGCTTAGTTTTTTTATCGTTCGTATGTGTGATAAAATATGGGGAGATAAATTGAAGATAGAAATTGCGAGGAAACTGTGAAAATCTGCCTTAACGAAATGGTTTTTTATGGATATCATGGTGTTCATGATGAAGAGCGCAAATTAGGACAACGCTTTGTGGTAAGCGCCACCTTATATACCAATCCAGATCTTGATGCTAATATACATCATTTGGATGACACAGTGGATTACACGAAGGTTTATGCCGATATAAAAGAAATAATGGAGAGCCAACAGTTCCAGATTTTAGAATTATGTGCCAATACGATAGCCGATAAGCTCCTAGCAGAATTTTCACTGATTCAAAGCTTAAGTATATGCATTCAAAAACCCTCAGTGCCAATTAGAGGAAGCCTTAAAAGCGTAGAAGTTGAGGTATTTAGGAAGCGTTAATGATATATCACTTACTTCTAGGTTCAAATTTAGACGAACCTCCCCGGCAAATCTCGGAGGCAAGCGCACATATTGCAAAAATTCCTAGCACACAAATTCTGAGAAAAAGCTCTTTAAAACAAAGCAAACCATATGGGAAACAAAATCAACCTGATTTTTTTAATCAAGTTTTGGAAACCGAAAGCAACCTCGAAGCAAACGAATTGTTACACTTCCTTTTGGAAATTGAACAAAGAATGGGACGCATCCGCAAAGAGAGATGGGGTCCCCGAAACATCGATATAGATATACTTCTGGCGGAAAACACTATAATTAGCAATGAAAATCTTACAATACCACATAAGGACTTGCATAATCGCGCTTTTGCCTTAGCATTGCTTTGTGAATTAGTGCCTAATGCCACTCATCCACAATTAAAAATTACTATGATCGAGCTATTGGACAGCTTGACCGGAGGAAATAAATGAAGCCATTAACAGCAATTGTTTTGGCGGCCGGTAAAGGTACCCGGATGAAATCTGAACGAGCCAAAGTAACTTTTCCCATTGCAGACAAAGCCATGGTGCAACGGGTAGTGGACACTGCCTTAAATTTGAATTGCGAAAAGATATGCGTGGTTGTGGGATGGAAAAAAGATACGGTAATTGCAGCCCTTGATGATAACGATAAGTTGGAATTTGTAGAACAAAAAGAGCAACTTGGTACCGGACATGCAGTAAAGATGGCAGCCTCAAATTTGGCACATTTTGAGGGTGATGTGTTGATTCTGTGCGGAGATGTGCCATTGTTGAGTACCGAAACAGTGAAAAAACTACACGCTAAACACACCGAAACTAAGGCTTCCGCAACCGTGCTAACTGCCGTTTTAGAAGATGCAGGCAAATATGGGCGTATGCTCCGCGATGATCAAGGTAAGATTTGCGGGATTGTAGAATACAAGGACGCTAGTCCTCAAGAGCTTGAAATTAAAGAGTTTAATACTGGTATATACTGTTACAATTCCACCAAACTATTCGAAGCTCTAGATAAGGTTACAAATCAGAATGAACAGCAAGAGTATTATCTTACAGATACACTAAATATACTGTATCGAGCCGGAGATTTGGTTGATAACGTATTCTTAGAAGATCTAATGGAAGTATCCGGAGTAAACTCTCAGGAACAGTTAGCCGAATTGGAGCAAGTGTATCTGGATAAAATTCGCAAAAAATGGCTTAACAGCGGCGTAATGATGCATAATCCAAGCACTATCCATATAGCAGATGATGTAAGACTTGCTTCGGATACCGAAATAAGTCAAGGTTGCGTACTAAAAGGCAAAACCACTATTGAGAGCGGAGCCATATTAGGACCAAACTGTTATATAGAAAACTCGATTATCTCCAATGATAGCATCTTATTAGGACACAATGTTATAATAGATAGTTTTATTAAAGAGCACGAGGTATTGGAATATGGATCCCGAGTGATTGAAGAAGAAGATTATGAATAAAAAATATCTGTATTCACCCTGGCGCATAGATTATATTCTTGGAGAAAAACCTGATGATTGTGTAATGTGCAGAGCAAAAGATGCTGATCACGACAGAGATAATTTGATCTTGTATCGAGGTAAACATTGCTATATAATGCTTAATAGATATCCATATAATAATGGGCACCTGATGATTGTTCCCTATATTCATAAAAGTAGCTTGTTTGAACTGGATACGAAAACCTGGCACGAAGCATGTGACTTGGTTCGTATTTGTGAGCTTGCTTTTAGAAATGCATACAATCCCGATGGCATAAATGTGGGCATCAATCTTGGCAGTGCCGCCGGAGCCGGAATAGCAGAACACTTGCATATTCACATGGTTCCGCGCTGGAATGGAGATAGCAATTTTATGAGTGTTGTTGCTGGTGAACGAGTAATACCGGAAGCTTTTGAAACAAGCTATGAAAGGTTGAGAGCCAATATCTTTAAGCAGATTAAGAACAATGAATGAGCAGTTGGATTTGACAACAAAGCCACCAAATAAAAAGTGGTACTCAAAAGCTTGGATACGGTATCTTATAGTATTACTGGCTGTTTTGGGGCTCGGATATCTATTGATTTCACGTTCGCTAAACAGCGATAATAAACTTACAAACTACGATGAAGACCAACTTCCGGCTATTAAAGTACTGGTGTTGAATGGGTGCGGATACGAGCAACTTGCCACAGAATTTTCTGCCCATTTGGCAAATAAGAATATCGATGTGATTAGCGTTGGAGATACTCCCAAACCCATATACGATAAAAGTATTATCGTGATGCGCAAGGAAGATAAAAATGACCTGGAAAGATTGATGCGAATGACGGGAATCCAGCGCTGGACAAGTGCCTTAAATGAATATCACAATGCAGATTTTGATATTATTGTAGGGCGTGACTATGAAGAATTCATGAAATAAATGGAGGCGATATTGCAAGACAATATCAAGCTTGAGGCCATTTTAGAGTGGCTGTCGGATAAAAAAGCAGAAAACGTACGCGTTTACGAAGTGCAAGGTAAAACAGACTATACCGATGTAATAGTAGTTTGCGAAGGAAATGCAGATCTTCACAACAAAGCTATTGCCAATCATCTGGTAGATATGGCTAAAGAAAACCATCTTAAAGTATTAAGCAAAGAAGGCGTAGATACAGCCCAGTGGATTCTTATAGATATTGGAGATATCGTAGTCCATATATTCCTCCCCCAAACTCGAGATTATTATAAGATCGATGAGCTTTTTGATAAAGTGAGAAATAGAAAACCCGAAGAGGATATTCAATGATCAAGGATATTATTCACGAGCATTTGCGTAAGTGCTTGGATAAGCTGGACATCTCGTTTGATAAAGATTTTACAGTAGAGATTCCTAACAACACCGATCACGGAGATTACTCCACAAACTGCGCTTTGGTTTTGGCAAAAGAGAATAAGAAATCTCCAAAAGCCTTAGCTGAGAAAATCATTAAAGAACTTAAGAAGAATAAGAGTTATAAAAAGATAGAACTTGCTGGTCCAGGTTTTATAAATTTCTATCTGGCTCCAAGCTTTTTTCATATGATATTTAAAGCAATACGAGAGCAGGGTTATGAATTTGCTTCTTCCAATTTTGGCAACAACGAGAAAATTCTGCTCGAGTTTGTTAGTGCTAATCCTACCGGACCCTTAAACATCGTAAGCGCTAGAGCCGCAGCGTTTGGAGATACTCTTTATCGAGTTATGAAGAAAGTTGGGTTTCAACCAGCACGGGAGTTTTATGTAAATGATGCCGGAAACCAAGTCGATATTTTGGCAGAATCTCTTGAACTAAGGTTGCGCGAATTACACGGTGAGAACATAGGTGAATTCCCTTATGAAGCATATCACGGCGATTATGTTATTCACTTAGCCCAAAAATTGAATGCTGCTGAGGGAGTACGCATATTTATGATGACCGAAAAAGACCGCATCGATCACTTGAAAGAATATGCATTAGACGAACTTTTAGAGATGCAGCGTCTTTCTTTGGAGCGATTTGACGTTAGTTTTGAAGGATGGGTATCTGAGAAAACATTACGTGCCGAAGGCGTAGTTGAAGAAGTTCTTTCTTACCTTACCGAAGCTGACTGCACTTTCGAAAAGGACGAAGCAATCTGGTTTGCTTCCACCAAGTATGGAGACGATAAAGACCGTGTTCTAATGAAATCAGATGGGTCTATCACTTACTTTGTGCCAGATCTAGCATATCATTTAACAAAAATTCAACGTGGTTTCGATAAACTTATCGACGTATTTGGTCCCGATCATCACGGCTATGTGCCCAGAATTAGAGCTGCTTTTCGAGCCTTAGGTTACGACGACGGCATCTTGGAAATTATTTTTTTGCAACAGGTCAATCTTTTTGAAAGCGGAGAGCGCGTTAAGATGAGTAAACGTGCGGGCAAAATTGTAACGATGGATGACCTTATTAATGTGGTGGGAAAAGATGCTGCACGTTATTTCTTCATTGCCAGAAAAGCTAATGCACACTTGAACTTCGACCTGGAACTAGCCATGCAGAAGAATAGCGAAAATCCCGTTTATTACTGTCAATATGCTCATGCTCGGATCTGTAGTATTATCAAAAAGGCAAAAAAGGATAAAGTGTGGCCTAAAAGCTTTAAGGAAGATCTTTCAGCGAAACTCAATAAGACTGAAGAACTGGCTATTATCCAAAAACTTAGTGACTTACCAGAGCTTCTAACCCTCATAGCCATCCATAGGGAACCGCATCGCTTGGCAACATATATCGAAGAGCTTGCAGCCATGGTTCATAAATACTACGCACGTTATCAAATTGTGAGTCCAAAAAGCAAAGAGCTTACTCAAGCAAGATTGATGCTTCTGGAAACTACCAAGCAAATAATGGCAATAGTATTCAACCTAATGGGAATCTCCGCTCCGGAAAAGATGTGATTAATAATGAAGCGCGCAATACGTGCGATGAATAAGTCCGATTTGAGCCTGGTAATCGAGATTGAGAGCCGGGCTTTCACGCATCCCTGGCCAGCTGAGGCTTTCGAAGACATCCTCTCTATGAGACCTTGGGTTTTGGAAGTAAATGAGCAGGTGTGTGGATATATATGCTATCATTCAGTATTGGATGAAGCAGTTATTATCAATTTTGCCATAGATTCTGATTACAGGAGAATGGGACACGGAGATTATCTGCTTGGGCAAAGTATTGCAATTCTTACTAAAGAAGGCATTAGCCATTTCTATCTGGATGTGCGCAAAGGCAATTCTGCGGCATTGAATCTTTACTCCAAGCATGGATTCATTCCCTTAGGTATTCGCAGACAATATTATTGCAATCCAGATGAAGACGCTATAGTAATGGGGCTGATATTGCCCTTAATGAATCAGGAAAGGGACATATGACTTACGAATATGATTTTTTGGTACTAGGTAGCGGTATTGCCGGTTTAGTCTTTGCTTTGCAAGCCGCTCAAAAAGGTAAAGTAGCATTAGTAAGCAAACGCGGACTATTCGATTGTAATACAGATTATGCCCAGGGGGGAATTGCTGCAGTTTTAGATGCCGCAGATTCCTTTGACGAACACATCGAAGACACATTTAATGCTGGGGCCGAACTAGGCAAGAAGCGCGTTATTCGCCAAATTATTGAGCAAGGTCCCAAATTGATACAATACCTCATAGATCTGGGAACAGATTTCACTCGCATAGATGATAGCTACGATCGTAGACTGGAAAACCTTTCTCTCACTATGGAAGGCGGGCATACTCATCGCAGAGTGGCTTATGCAGCAGATAGCACTGGGCATCAGATTATGCAAGCACTAATCGCTCAGTGTGAAAATAATACAGCAGTAGATATTTATGAAAATCGCATTGCTATAGATCTTATTACTCAGCATCATGTAACAAATGATGATGGATTTATTCCCGGAATTTCGTGCTGGGGGGCATATGTTTTAGATTCTAACACAAACAGGGTTGACATCTTCAAAGCTCGTAAAACGATGTTGGCAACCGGAGGTGCAGCTCAGATATTCAGTCACAATACGAATCCTGATGTTTCTACTGGAGATGGGATGGCAATGGCAAGATTAGCCGGTGGACGCTTGGCAAACATGGAATTCGTTCAATTCCATCCTACCGCTTTTTGGAGTGCCGAAGGCGATACTTTCTTGATAACAGAAGCATTACGCGGCGAAGGTGCTATTTTAAGACTAAGCGACGGTAGTCCCTTTATGGAACGCTATCATCCTAAGGGTAATTTAGCTCCCCGCGACATTGTATCAAGAGCTATTGATAGCGAACTAAAACGCCGAGGTGAAAAGTTTTGTTGGCTCGATGCCACCGGAATAGCTCCAGATAAACTTCTAAAACATTTTCCTTACATAGACAGTTGTCTAAAAGAACGAGGTATAGATTTTTGCCGTGAGCCCATACCCGTAGCTCCTGCTGCTCACTATTTTTGTGGTGGGGTTATTTCAACCATAGATGGAGTAACTGACATCCGTAATCTCTTTGCTGCCGGCGAAGTAACATGCACCGGATTACACGGGGCAAATCGTTTGGCTTCTAATTCTCTCTTAGAAGCTTTAGTTGTTGCATACAATGCAGCAAACCACTCCTCAATGGATGAAGCAGTGAATTTCCCCAAAATCCCAGATTGGCACTTAATGGACAACTTTAACGAAAACGAATGGGTGGTTATTAGCCACAACCGTGAGATTATCGGCACAATTATGCAAGGTTATGTGGGGATAAGGCGCTCTCGCAGATTATTGAAGTATGCTCTTTCACGAATGGAAAATATCTACAACGAAATCAATAACTTCTACCAACATAATGCGGTGCGTAGAGAAGTGGTGGAAACTCGTAACATGGCGGTAATAGCTATTGCCGTTATCCGCAGCGCATTATCCAGAAAAGAAAGCAGAGGTGCACACTTTTTGATTGACAAACCACAAAGGGATGATTTGCACTACCAACACGACACAATAATCTAAAAGGAGAGCTAATGCACGGATTATTCATAACATTCGAAGGTATCGAAGGCAGCGGAAAAAGTACTCAAGTAAAGCTTTTAACCACATATCTTAAAGCAAAGAAACTGCCCTATATCACAACCCGCGAACCCGGTGGAACTCCCATTGCTGAAACCATTCGTAAGATCCTGCTCGATCCTTTATGCGCAGAAATGTTGCCAGAAACCGAGCTTCTGCTTTACAACGCTTCTCGTGCCCAACATACGGGAGAACTCATCCTTCCTGCTCTTAAAACCGGCAAAATTGTCATTTCAGATAGATACTTCGACAGCACTTATGCCTATCAAGGTGCAGCCCGCAGTCTAAACTGCGATGTTATAGATGCTCTAACAGCATTCGCCACATTCAATACTACTCCAGATCTCACCGTATTATTGGATTTACCTGCTAATGAAGGTCTTGCCCGGATTGGAAATCGTGAATTGGATCGTTTAGAACAGGAAGACCTCCGGTTCCATCAAAAAGTGCGAGAACAGTTTTTATTTATTGCCAAAAAATCCCCTATAAGATATTTGGTAATTGATGCTCAGAAAAAACCGGAAGAGATTAACCGGGAAATAATCCAACGTATAGAAGTTCTGTTAGGAGACACAGCATGAAGTCAAAACAACGCAATGCTCTCATCACAATCGCCGGAGTATGGGTACTTACTGCAATACTCTTGCTAATTGCCACCAGCGCTTTCGCCCAAAACCGTCCCAATCAAGGAAATGTATATAGTCAATTACAAGTATTTGCTGAAGTATTGCAGAAACTTAAGCAGAATTATGTTACAGAGCTTTCCGATGAAGAGCTTATTGAAGAAGCTATTAAGGGCATGCTACGCTCAACAGATCCGCACACTACATATTTTACCCAAGATGAATTTCAAGATTTCACTACCAGTACTAAAGGTTCATTTGGCGGACTGGGTATCCAAATTGATAAAATTGGTGATTATATCACGGTTGTATCGCCCATTGAAGGCACTCCTGCATATCGCATGGGAATAACTGCCGGCGATAAAATTATTAAGGTTGATGGCATAAGCATTGTTGGCGTCACAACCGACGAATCGATTAAGAAAATGCGAGGAGATATCGGAACAACCGTTGTTATCACGATATCTCGCCCTGGAATTCCAGAACCCATAGATTTTACCATTATTCGCGAAAACATCAAGATTAAAAGCGTTCCCTACAGTTTTAAGCTAGATAATCAAGTAGGATACATTCGCATCAGTCAATTCAACGAGAACACTACATCAGAATTGCGTACAGCTCTTAACGACCTCGAAGAAGATGAGATCCGTGGGTTAATTATTGATTTACGCTTCAATCCCGGAGGATTACTAGATCAAGCGGTAGATACCGTAAACGAATTTATTGGTCACAACAAGCTGGTAGTTGAAACCAGAGGCAGAAACCGCTCCGATGCACTTCATACAAGATACCGTACTAAAGATCGTTCATATCCCATAGTAGTTTTGGTTAATGAGGCTTCTGCGTCTGCTTCCGAAATTTTTGCCGGGAGCTTGCAAGATTGGGATAAGGGCTTGGTGATGGGCAAAAATACCTTTGGCAAGGGCAGTGTACAACAGCTAATTCCGCTTAGTAATGGCAACGGAGTAAAAATCACTACTTCATATTACTACATTAAAAGCGGTCGCTGTATTCACAAAATGAGTAACGATAAGATTCTTACAGGAAAAGAAGTTAGCGAAAGCGAATTGAAACAAGAAGATGAAGAAAATCACAGCACTATCTACTATACCGAAAATGGGCGTCAAGTATATGGCGGCGGCGGCATAAGCCCAGATATTGAGGTGGATAGCGATATCCTCTCCCGCTTTGGCGTTGAACTGCGACGTAAGAACGTATTCTTTAATTTCGCCGTGGACTACCTGGTAGATCATAATCGTGAAATTTCTAAGAATCCGCAAATTAACAGCCAGATTTTCAATGAATTTTTAAACTACACCAAAGCTCAAGACATCTCTTACACTCCTGCAGATTTAGATAGCACACGTAGCTTTATTGAAAATAGCATCAAAAGCGAATTGGTGCGCAAGGTGCACGGAGATATTGATGCTTACAAGATTACCATCTCCCAAGATAAACAGTTACAAGAAGCTGTAGATTTATTCGATAAATTCAACAGCCTTAACGAAATGTTTGTATATGCTGAAGGCATAAACAAACGGAGGTAATGATGGTTCAATTTGAACAAATCAAAGATATGCTAATTTTTATAGCCGATGATGATGAAATTAACTTAAAGCTCATTAAAACGGTTCTAAACAAAGCTGGATTCCAAAACCTAAAGCTTTTTTTTGGTGGAAAATCCATGATGGAAGAGCTTACACATAACCGGCCGGACCTCCTGCTGCTAGATATCATGATGCCCGGATTTAGTGGTTTCGATGTGTTGGAATGGATCAAAGAAGATAAGCTCCTAACAGATATCCCCATCATAATGATAACTGCTGCCTCTTTGGATGATAATATGGAACCCCTAGCTCGCAGTTTCGAACTGGGAGCAATGGATTTTATCAGCAAACCGTTTTCTAACCTCGAACTAGTGCAAAGGGTAAAATCTGCCTTACGCATGGAAAAACAACGCCAAGCTCTGGAGAAAGCTGCCAGTCAAATACGTTCACTCGAAAAGCTCTTGCCAATCTGCTCCTATTGCAAAAAAATAAGAGCAGATAAGAACTATTGGCAAGAAGTTGAGGGCTA